>DTZC01000221.1 GCA_012961565.1 Dehalococcoidia bacterium | reverse complement strand
TGAAAGGCTGACGTCCTAGTCCCCTAGACGATGGGGGCAGCAGTCCTATGGATAAATTGGCAAAGCCTCGAGACCAGCTGTCTCGGGAAAGCCACACATTATATTCATATTCTGGACAGCTTGTCCAGCTGCACCTTTCACCAGATTATCCAAGCAACTGATCACTATAAGCCTATCCGTCCTGTGGTCAACCGTCGGGTACACAAGGCACAGATTGCTACCCCAGGTCTGTTTCGTCTCTGGCAGGTTGTCAACCACTTTAACAAAGGGCTCTTTGTCATAGTAGTCATGGTAGAACTCTATCAGCTTTTGCTTTGTTAGCTTGTCATCCTTTAGCCTGGCATAGCACGAGCTCAAGATACCTCGTGACATAGGCACGATGTGTGGTAAGAAGGTCACAGAGGGGGAAAATCCAGGGGACAGACTTTCTAATTCCTGAATAATTTCTGGTAAGTGGCGATGTCCGTGGACAGAATAAGCGCGGACATTATCAACAGCTTCGGTATAGTGGGTTGACAAGCTCAAAGTCCTGCCAGCGCCAGAGACGCCTGACTTGCTGTCGACGATGATATCGGCGTGGATTAGGTTCTCTTTAACCGCTGGGGCTAAAGCCAGAATGGCGCCTGTGGGATAACAGCCAGGATTGGCTACTAAGTTGGCTGTGGCAATCTGGGAGCGGTGGAGTTCAGACAAGCCGTAGACAGCTTGCTGCAACAGGTCAGGTGCAGGATGAGTAAACCCATACCACTCGGTATACATACTGGCGTCCTTGAGTCTGAAGTCAGCGCTGATATCGACAACCTTAATGCCCTGTCTCACTAAGGGCAATATTACTTCAGCGCTTGCCTTGTGAGGCATTGCCGAAAAAATGAGGTCAACATCATCGGGCTCGGTGGTAACTGTCAGGTCGATGTTAGCCAAATGCGGAAAAACCTGTGTCAGTTTTTGACCGGCAGCGCTTCTTCCTGTGACTGAGCTAAGCTTCACCTCAGGGTGTCGATGAAGCAGCCGGGCTAACTCTACCCCAGCATAACCGGTGACATTTATGATGCCGACTTTGACCATGGTATATCCGAAGAAATCTATTCCACGTCCTTTAAATGGCAGGTGTCATTTAGAAACAAAGCTGATGGAACACCATTTCTCACTTCAAAAAGGTTGATGGCGCACACATCCTGAGTTATTTCCCAGAAGTGAGAATTGTCCAGACCTAGCAGAATCAGGACCAGAACCTGACAGACCACCTTGTGTGATACCAAGATGACCGTCTCCGCAGGATGCTGTGTTATCAGACTGTCCACAGCGGAAGACGCCCTTTCTCTGACCATAGCAAGGCTTTCGCCACCGGGAAACTCGACCAGGTGCGGGTTTCCCAGCCATTTCGAGTAAAGCTCGTTGTTTCGGGCAGCGACTTCATCTGGAGACAGCCCCTGCCAGTCCCCGAAGTCTATGTCAATTAGCCCGGGTAGCAACTTCGCTTCCAGGTTCGAACGCCGGGCGATGATTTCAGCCGTGGTCATAGCCCGGCGCAATGGACTGGAGTACACTGCTGCAGCCTGGAGCTTTGCGATTCGCTCTGCTGCTGCCTCAGCTTGCTTTATTCCTACCTCGTCAAGGTCAATATCAACCCGCCCTCGGAATCTTTCCACGCGGTTCCATTCTGTTCTTCCATGCCTGACAACAACCAGACGAGTCAAGCTTTTCCTCCTGCGTTCCCCATTTCACCACCTCTCTATGACCATTGCCATCCCCTGGCCTCCACCAATACACATGGTCACCAGACCTAGATGCAGGTCTTGTCTCCTCATCTGATGTAGTATGGTCACCACCAGCCTGGCACCGGTGCAGCCGATAGGATGTCCCAGGGAAATCCCGCTGCCCAGGACATTAGTCTTGTCGAGACTCAGCCCCAGTTCTTTGATACAGGCGATTGCCTGGGAAGCGAAGGCTTCATTTAATTCGATTACATCTAGCTGTCCAATCCCTTTGCCAGCCTTCTCCAGCGCTTTACGCACCGCCGGGATTGGTCCCAGTCCCATGTAAGCCGGGTCAACAGCGCCTGAAGCGTAGGATCTTATGACCCCCAGCGGTTCCAGCTTTAGTTGGTTAGCTTTGTCCTCGGTCGTCAAGAGCACTGCTGCAGCGGCGTCGTTGATACCCGAAGCATTCCCCGCTGTAACTGTACCATCTTTCTGGAATGCCGGTGGCAACTTCGCCATTTTCTCCAGACTGGTATCCATGGGACGCTCATCAGTATCGAACACCACAGGCTCTCCTTTCCTCTGTGGGATGACCACAGGCACTATCTCCTGCTTGAATAAGCCTTCGTTTATTGCTGCTCGAGCTCGCTGGTGACTGAGCAGCCCCAATTCATCCTGTTCCTGCCGCGAGATATTGTATTTCCGGGCAATGTTCTCTGCTGTCAGTCCCATATGATAACCGTAGAAAATCTCCCACAGCCCATCATACACCATTAAATCGACAGCCTCGCCCTTGCCGCTGATGTCCATCCGGTACCCCCAGCGGGCACGGGGCAAAGCGTATGGAGTGTTACTCATATTCTCCATGCCGCCGGCGACCACTACTTCAGCCTCGCCAAGCATTATCGCTTGTGCTCCCAGAGTAATTGCCTTGAGACCTGAAGCGCATACCTTGTTCACGGTAAAAGCGTTCGTCTCTTTGGGCAGACCAGCATAGATTGTAGACTGTCTGGCAGTATTCTGCCCCTGCCCTCCCTGCAGCACGTGACCCATAATTACCTCGTCAACCTGCACCTCAACGAGAGAATTGTCCCACTCGTAGTGAGCCTTTTCCAGTTCGGTTATCCCGACGCTTCTCAATGCCTCTGGAGCATAGCTAAGTAGCTTTTCTCCAGCCTTAGGTCTCAGTCCGGCTCGTTTCAGTACCTCTTTGATAACCAGTGCCCCAAGGTTCACCACGGGCACATCTCTCAAGGCACCACCGAAGGCACCGATAGCAGTTCTAACAGCGCTTACGATGACCACATCTCGCATAGCAGTCTTGCTCCTTTACTTGAGTTATCTGACATCAGCACTTTTCGCTGCTTACCAGTTTGCGGAATACAGCCTGAGCTATGCTTTCCAAAAACTCACGGCTGGCACCATCAGGGTTGCCGAATAAAGGTGTGATTGAAATCTTGTTTTCCTCCAGAGCCCAGACATCGGTACCTGGTACTAGATGCCACTCCGACTTGCCACGCATAATCCAGTGATATTCCCTTTTGCCATCATGCCCGGCTTCAACTCTGTCAGCATACCTGCGTTCTCCTAGCCTGGTGACTTCTATTCCCTTAAGCTCTTCGCAGGGCAAATCAGGCAGGTTCACATTCAGCAGTATCCTGTGCCGCAGGCTGCGGCTGATAATCTCTCCAGCCAGAAGCTTAGCCAGTCTGGCAGCCACATTGAAGTGGTGGCTACCAAAAGCGGCAATGGACAGAGCTATTGAAGGGAGACCGTAGAAACACCCCTGTACAGCCGCCCCCACGGTCCCCGAGATAAAAACGTCGTCTCCCAGATTAGGACCTTCATTGATGCCAGAGACCACTAGGTCCACACCATCTTTGACCACCAGCTTTAGCGCCAGAATAACACTATCTGCCGGAGTGCCCTCCACTGAGTATGCGATTACCCCGTCTAGTGGAGACCTTATCTCGGTCATTCTCAGGGGGTGGCGAAGTGTCACCGATGTGCCGACGCCACTCTGGTCTCTATCGGGGGCAACCACAATTACTGTGGCAATATCCCGCAGCTCCCTGACCAGCGCCCAGAGCCCGTCAGCGTATACTCCATCATCATTACTCACCAGTATCTTCAAAGCATTCTCCACAAAACTATTTGAGTTTATCACATCGATGACCCGAGGGACAAACCTCTAGCTCGGAGAGCGTTTAGCCGCGACACATTCCTCAGATACTTCAATTCACTGATGTAGCTCGACCCTTCAGAGTCGAGTTCCCGAGGTTAAAACCTGGGGGCTACAGGCAAAAATAAGGGCTGGCTAAAGCCTTACAGCTACATTAGT
>DTZC01000220.1 GCA_012961565.1 Dehalococcoidia bacterium | reverse complement strand
GCTTTCGGTTTCGCTGGTGACCTATACTCGAGAACATACTACCTTGGGTATCAAAAAGCCTGGTGATGTGGTCAACCTTGAAGTAGATATTATCGCTAAGTATGTGGAACAGCTTGTGAAAAAGGGCCAGCCTGGCTTGACAATGGGCTTTCTCGAGGAGCACGGTTTTTCAAGGGCGAGGTAAAAGCTGATGGTATTTGCTAGCATTCCAGAGGCAATTGAAGACATAAAGGCGGGAAAATTCCTCATTATCGTCGATGACGAGAACAGGGAGAATGAGGGTGATTTGGCAATTGCTGCTGAGAAGGTCACCCCGGAGGCAATAAATTTCATGGCGAAGCATGCCAGGGGTCTGATCTGTCTGCCCATAACAGGCCAACGGCTGGATGAGCTACGCATTCCGTTGATGGTGCAGGAGAACACGGCAAAGTTCTGTACTGCCTTTGCTGTTTCAGTAGAGGCTAAACACAAAACGTCTAGCGGTATTTCTGCATATGACCGCGCGGCAACTGTGAAGACTGTACTTGACCCAAATACCAAGCCTGAGGACTTAGCTCGCCCCGGGCACATGTTTCCTATCCGTGCCCGGGAGGGTGGTGTGCTGGTGCGGGCTGGCCACACCGAAGCGATAGTGGATTTGGCTAGACTGGCAGGGCTTTATCCTGCAGGGGTTATTTGCGAGATTATGAACGAAGATGGCACTATGGCACGTCTGTCCCAGCTCGAAGTACTCGCTGCCAAATTCGGCATCAAGATCGTGAGTATTGCTGATTTGATTGCCTACCGTCGTCGCCATGAGAAACTAGTGATGCGAATCGCTGAGGCTAAGTTGCCTACTAGGTATGGGGAATTCACACTTATCGCTTACCGCAGCAAGGTCGACCCAGATGAGCAGGTTGCCTTAGTCAAGGGTGATATATCTGGCGATGAGCCAGTGTTGGTACGCGTCCATAGCGAATGCCTTACTGGTGATGTTTTTGGAAGCTTGCGCTGTGATTGTGGTGGACAGATTGAACTGGCGATGGAAGCAATCGCTGCTGAAGGTCGCGGGGTTTTTTTGTATATGCGACAGGAGGGCAGGGGGATAGGCTTCCATAACAAGGTGAAGGCATATGCTCTTCAAGACCAGGGGCTGGATACTGTAGAGGCAAACAGCGCGCTGGGTTTTGGTGCTGATTTGAGGGACTATGGGATCGGAGCTCAAATCTTGGCTGACTTAGGTTTACATAAGATACGCCTGTTGACCAATAATCCCAAGAAAGTAATTGGGCTGGAGAGTTATGGACTCAAGATTGTGGGGATCGAGGATTTAAGAACACCACCTACTGCATATAATTTAGAATATCTCAGGACCAAACAGGAGAAACTTGGGCATCTACTGGGGGTGGATGAGGTTGCTGAGGACTAACCGGCAAGTTAAGGAGGACAGGTTATATGGCTCAGTGTTATGAAGGTATGTTGCTGGGAAGGGGGCTGAAATTCAGCGTGGTAGTTTCTCGTTTTAACGAAATAATCACCGTAAGGTTGCTTGATGGGGCGAAGGATGCTTTTCTGCGGCACGGCGTTAGTGAGCAAGATATCGATATCGCCTGGACTCCAGGCTCTTTGGAACTTCCTCTGGTGGCGAAAAGGCTTGCTCAGACTGGCAGGTACGACGCTATAGTTTGTTTAGGTGCCGTAATTCGTGGTGGTACGCCACATTTTGAATATGTAGCTTCTGAGGTCAGCAGGGGGATATCGAGGGTAAGCCTGGACACCGGAGTCCCAATCATTCAGGGCGTCATAACGGCAGACACACTGGAACAGGCTATTGAGAGAGCAGGGGCTAAAGAAGGTAACCGGGGGTTTACGGCAGCATCCAATGCTATAGAAATGGCTAACCTACTTAAGACTATTGTAGGGTAGGAACCCCTAGGTAATTTTGTAAACTCTGTCTCCAGGTCTTACCCGGTCAGGGACTTTAACCCCAACAGCATCTCCAGCTTTGCCCTCAGTCACGTTGACATTGTTAATCTGCATTGACTCAACTGTAAGCTCGAGGTCGGTGGTGTGTCCTTTGATGTGAATCCTGTCACCCAATTTCAATGTGTCGGTTAGTGTGATGCCTGCTACCACTGGTCTGGCAAAGAAATCGCTTACCCGTCCGACTTCAACCTCTGGCATTAGAAGGCACCTCCTTCCTGCGCTTGTTTATTCTTAAGTATATGTTTCCGGGAGCAATAAATCAACAGGCTTTGGCGCAAGGATTGCGGACGAGTACATACCGTTGACAGCCAGTGCTGCAGGTGCTAACATCATATTGGTTCATTCCTGCCTTTTTGTGCGGTCTCTTTCAACCGTTGGACAATCGTCAGAAGGAGGGCATATGATAGCAGTTTGATCGGCTTTCATGACCATGACTTTACATAAAAACCTCAAGATTATAACAGGAGGATGCTTGTGACTTATGAAAATGTGATTGTCGAGCGTGATGGCAGCATAGGAATTATTACTTTGAACCGCCCGCCAGCCAATCCGATAAATCTGGCTACCCTGAATGAGCTTGACCAGGCATTAGCTGAGTTCGAGCACGATAAGACAATATGGGTCTTGATAATTACTGGTGCTGGCGAAAAGGGGTTTTCAGCGGGATTTGATGTGAAGACTGCGGGGACACTAGAAGCAGAACAGACCAGTCCTAAAGGACAGGAGGTGTTTAGTAGGATTGAAAGGTTGCCTAAGCCTGTTATTGCAGCCATAAATGGCTTTGCACTTGGTGGGGGGTGTGAGTTGGCGATGTCCTGCCACTTCAGGATAATGGTCGATTTGGAAAGGGCGGTGATAGGACAACCTGAAATCGACCTCGGCATAATCCCGGGCTGGGGAGGGACGCAGAGGCTGCCCAGGCTGGTAGGGAAGACCAAGGCACTTGAAATGCTTCTCCTCGGGACTCGAATTAGTGCCTCTGAAGCCCTGGCTATCGGACTTATCAATAGGGTGTCTAAGCCGGGGGAATTGATGAAGGATGCTAAGGAATATGCCAGCACGCTGGCTAAGAAGGCACCGATTGCGGTACAGGTAATCCTCGACACAGTGACCCGGGGTCTGGATATGACTCTCAGCGAGGGTTTGAAGGTTGAATTGGAAGGTTCAAAACGTGTAATGAAGACAAAGGATGCCATGGAGGGCATGATAGCATTTGCCCAGAAGCGGGAGCCCGTGTTTAGGGGCGAATAGCTTCAGAGCTAGGGGCAAAACAGGAGAAGGGAGTTTTTAGTATGAGAGTAGAGGATATTAGGAAAATAGCAGTCATGGGTGCCGGGGATATGGGGCACGGAATAGCTGAGGTGGCACTGCTAGCTGGCTACAAGGTGGCAATGAGGGACGTTGAGCAGAGATTTGTTGACAAAGGACTTGCTAGGATTGTAGACAGCTTGGAAAAGTTAGCGGGGAAGCAAAAGATATCACAAGATAGCAAACAGGCAATGCTGGGCAATATTAAGACATTTGTTGATGTCGGTGAGGCAGTTAGAGATGTTGATTTCGTTATTGAGGCAGTTCCCGAAATTATGGACTTGAAAAAAGAAGTATTCAAGGAGCTGGATAAGCGCACACCAAAGCATGCTATACTGGCTTCGAATACTTCGAATATGAGCATTACCGAGATAGCGTCAGTAACCGGTCGCCCCGAGAAGGTCGTCGGGATGCACTTCTTCAATCCTGCTGTGCTGATGAGGCTTGTCGAGGTCATTAAGGGAGACAAGACCAGCGAGGAGACCATGCAGATAACCTATGACTTGGCATTGAAAATGGACAAAGTCCCGGTGAGGGTGGAAAAGGACTCTATTGGCTTCATTTATAACAGGGTCAACGCCCCCACATCAATTTTGCTCGGTGCCATACTTGAAAGGGGATTGGCTACGCCTGAGGAGGTTGATGCTAGGATGAGGAAAGCGGGTATGCCGATGGGTCCATACGAGTTGATGGATTACGTGGGACTGGATGTTGCCTATCATGGCTCTCTTTATTTTGCAGAGAGGCTCTCAGCGGACTACACACCCCCCAAGTGGTTGAAGGAGAAAGTCGAGGCTGGCAATCTGGGAAAAAAGACAGGCAGGGGAATTTTTGATTGGTCTCGAGGAAGACCAGAGATTGACCTCTCTAAAGCTAAAGAGGATTTCGACCCGACTGACTTAATTGCCATTCAGGTGAATGAAGCAGCAAAATTGCTGGAGGAGGGTGTGGCAAAAAGTCCTGATGATATTGATAAGGCGATGGTTAACGGGGGTGGGGGTGCATTCGGTCCATTCCAGCTTGCCAGAGAGATAGGATTTGATAAGCTAGCTGCTAGGTGTGAACAACTTGCCAGGCAGTTTGGGGTCAAAGCATTTGAACCCACTGAAACATTGAAGAGGGGAAAAATCTGAGCGGGTTACCGGGTCCGAATCGGGAATAGGTTGTTTTCAAAATGGTGACCTGGGATTCAGGTGGTGAGGCAAACGAGAGAGCGGTGGCAGCTTTGACACGTAGCACGCTGTCACCGCCCTGTCAATGGCTATGGTAGTTCTAGCATCTTTATGCCTTTGTTATCATAGATACCAGATACATGCTGTAGCTATCACGCCCATAAGAGCGACGCCGCAGAGGATCATGCCACTTAACAGACCTTGAAGGGATTTATCGTGGCTGATGATGCTTGTAAGTCTGCTTATTCGCTTCATTTGTTTCCTCCTTCTTTTCTCTATTGTTTATAACGTATGAGATGGAAATTTGTTTAGTTCGCAGTGTCTATGTATATTATCGTGCATAATCTGCCTTATGTGAATCGGGCGTCCGTACGATTTTGCATCGTAGCATTGTCCTACAACCGACGGCTATCGAGTAATAGCCACATTTACTAGTCCTTTAGATGGATAAGTTCGTGTCAGGATGGTGAAACTTGTGGTGAGTCTGAATGTCAGTGAATCTCAGCTAAGGCAAAGGCCTTACCAGTCAGCTGACAGACCAATAATGTTGATTGGTGAGCATGCAATAAAGCCGCAAATGCCTTAGTAGACGCCTGTGGGCTGGAGCCTGGAAACACGTTAATTTGAGTAACAGACATGGTTCATATGATAATACGACAGCATGCCTAGTCACAATATGACATTGTTGCGGCGTGGATAAGCAAATCATATGTACTGGTTCTATGCCATAACTGGAGTGGCGCTTGTGTTTTCTCTTGTTCGGAGCAAGGAGAAAACGCTCAAGGCGTTAATGGCTTCTTACAGGAGGCTCGTGAATATACTGCCCGCTTTTATGGTCATGCTAGTTCTGGTCTCACTTGTGCTCTTTCTGATCCCAGAGGAAGTCATTTCATATTATTTAGGTGTAGAGAACAAATTTGCTGCTGTGCTCACAGCTTCTTTTCTTGGCTCCGTCACACTCATGCCAGGTTTTATTGCCTATCCCTTAGCTGGAATCTTGCTGACGAAAGGCGTGAGCTATATGGTTTTATCGGCTTTTACCACCACTCTAATGATGGTTGGTGTCCTTACTTATCCGATTGAGAAGCAATATTTTGGCTCAAGAGTCACTGTGATGAGGAATGCCATCAGCCTACTGATAGCTCTTATCATTGCAGTGATAACTGGATTCTTTTTTGGTGAGGTGTTTTGTTGAAACGGAACAATGTTGCTACTATAGCTATTGTAGCATTCTTTTTTCTTTTCTTGGTTCTTT
>DTZC01000219.1 GCA_012961565.1 Dehalococcoidia bacterium | reverse complement strand
TAGCCACCAGCCTATCCCACGAACTTGGCAGAGCGATTTCCAGAGACGAAGTCATCATCGCCCTGCTATATGAACTGGAACAGCTCTATCTGGCAGCCCAAACCGGAGCGCCTGTGCACCGGGAGTGGCGCGATCGAATGGAAACTCTGGGTAAGTGGATCCAGGTCAGGACCGGCACAAAACTCGAGCAAGGCAAAGCTGAAACGGTCACCGAAGCTGGCAACCTCATTCTGCGACATGCTGACGGCAGTCGCATTGAAATCGTTGCCGGTGACGTAACGGTAATTAAGGACTGACACCACCTCCTGCTCTTTCAGGGAGCAGGAGGTGGTAAATTTGACTACTTCTTCGATTCGCTGGACCTGACCAGCATAGGTGTTATCAGGTCTATGGGCAGGGGGAACACTATCGTGTTAGTTCGCTCAGTTGAGATAGTTGTCAGGGTCTGGAGATAACGAAGCTGAAGAGCCGAGGGTTGGCTGCTGATGAGTCTCGCCGCGTCAGCCAGCTTCTCTGCAGCCTGGAATTCGCCTTCAGCATGCACGATTTTCGCCCGTCTCTCTCGCTCTGCCTCAGCCTGTGCCGCCATCGCGCGCTGCATCGTATCGGGCAATTCCACGTCCCTGACCTCCACCATGCTTACCTTTATCCCCCACGGCTCCGTCCCTTCGTCGATCAGCGTTTGCAGCTTTTCATTGATTTTGTCTCGACGAGCCAGCAAATCCTCAAGCTCAGACTGACCTACCACATTACGTAAGGTCGTCTGTGAAAGCAACGAAGTCGCTCTGATATACTGCTCCACATTAAGCACAGCATCCTCTGGTCTCATTACCCGGAAATATACTACAGCATCAACCTTGACAGTTACCGTGTCCATCGTAATGCATTCCTGAGTGGGAACATCCATGGTGACAACACGGAGATCGACTTTCACCATGCGCTCAATAAACGGAATCAATATAATGAGTCCGGGACCTCTGACTCCGACGAATCGCCCTAGGCGAAAAATGACGCCACGCTCATACTCATTGACAATCCTTATAGCCGCTGCAAGGATTATTATGGCAAATATGGCAATAGCAAAAATAAGAATTATATTCATCTTCTCCTCCTTTTAGTCTTCTTTCTGGTCACCACCAGCTTTAATCCTTCGACTTTAGTTACCATCACCTCCTCTCCGGGTTCTACCTTGCCGCTGTCAACAATAGCTGTCCAGTGTTCGCCATCGATAAGAACCGTGCCCTTGGGAGCAAGGCTTGTTTTGGCTACAGCCGTCCTGCCTATCAGTCCCTCGGCGCCGGTCTTGACCTTCCTTCTCTGACCCCGCACCACAGCACCAACCACAAAGACTAAGAAAGCAACTATGGCTATGGTCACTCCAGCAATCAAGCCCCGATTTATCTGCATAGGTGGTGAGCTATGGCTGAATAGCACAAGGGACCCCATAACTAAAGAGGCAATCCCCGCCGCAGCCAGCCCACCAAAAGTGGGCGTGAAAACCTCTGCCGTAAACAACCCCATGGCAAGAAGTATCAGCAACACCCCAGCCCAATAAGCATTGAGCACGCCCAACGAATAGAATGCCAGGAAAAGACTGATGCCCCCGATAACACCGGGAAATACCAGCCCTGGATTTGAAATCTCGGTGATTAATCCTATGGTGGCTAGGCTAAGTAGTATGTAAGCAATGTTGGGGTCACTGATAACGTGCAGAAATCGCTCAACAGGATTCATCCTGTTCCAGTTTAGTACATACCCAGAGGTATCTATGACAATCTCTCGACCACTAGCCAAGGTCACCTTCCTGCCGTCCAATTGCTGAATCAGGTCTTCCAAATGGTCTGCCTGGAAATCAATCAGGTCAGCTTCTAACGCTTCCGTGGTAGTAAATGACTTGCTTTCTGTGACGGCTAACTCAGCCTGTGCTGGGTCGCGTCCTCTTATTTCAGCAATACTCCTAATCCAGGCAGAAGAATACTCGGTTACCTTCTTGGAAACCTCCTCGGGCATTTGCTCACCCACAGTAACCGGATGCGCTGCTCCGATACTTGTGCCCGGCGCCATGACCGCAATATGAGCAGCAATAGTGATAAAGGTCCCTGCTGATGCTGCCCAGCTACCACTGGGAGAAACATAGACCACAATCGGCACTTCAGCATTCAAAATTCTCTGGACTATCTTCTCGGTAGCATTGAGAAGTCCGCCGGGGGTGTTTAATTCAATAATGCAGGCAATGCTCCCTTCGTCTTCAGCTCGGGCAATACCACGGTCCAGATAGTTAACCACCACAGGGACAATAGTGCCATCAACTGTAAGAATCTCTATATCTGCCGAGTTTGCGCTAACGCTTGCCGAGACCAGGGACACGGTCCACAAGCAAGCCAGAAGGATAATATAAACAAACCTGATTCTACTCTTGTACCTGTGCATCTTATAGCCAGCCGTAGTCTAATTATAGTTTACCTGATAGTTAACAGCAAACACATTGCGAAGCCTCCGTACTTGAGACAGCGGCGACCCTTCATCAAAAATGTCACACCAGTCCCCCACTTTACCCGAATAGAATCCCCCTCTCCTGGGACAGGACACAGCCACAGAAGCCTCAAAGCACGCGCCGAAGGGTTTGCAACCACTATCGCTGAACGCAAATTGAAGGTAGAAATCGATTAGTGTAGAATAGGTCAACTTGAGGGAAGTACAAAACTATGGCAAGCCAGAAATGCAAAGGGGCCAGGGACTTGCTCCCCAGAGACACAAAGGCCTTCCGTTTCATAGAGGAACTTTTCAGGAAATCATGTGCCAGCTGGGGATATCAGGAGGTACGCACTCCGACATTAGAATATCTCCATCTGTTCACCGCCGCAGGCACGCTTACTCCCCACATGCTGAGCAAGGTATACTCCTTCCTCGACTGGGATGGCTGGAGTGGTGAAAGAGTGGTGCTTAGACCCGACGGCACTATACCTGTTGCCAGACTATATGTGGAGAACCTGAGCCAGCAGGGGAC
>DTZC01000218.1 GCA_012961565.1 Dehalococcoidia bacterium | reverse complement strand
TTCTCCGTTGAAAAAGCATACAGAGTCACATAGGGTATCCCATAATCAAGCAAGATATCGACTATCTGTTTGGCAGTGTCAGCCCCCCGCCTGTGTCCCACCAGTCTGGGCAGAGCACGGCGGTTAGCCCACCGACCATTGCCATCCATTATTATGGCTATATGCCGGGGCAGATTTTTCAAATTCGCAGGTGCCGCCATTTCATATCAATGTCACTAGAATTTTGAACGGACTCGCCCACAGACCTCAACCTTTCCTGTCCCGTCCCAGTTTCTCCAGGTTTTTCTTGAGCTCCTTTCTTTTTGCTTCATCAGACGTGACCGGATTGGGCACAATCCGGTAATGCGGTTCTGCCAAAATCATTTTGTCCGGACCTAAATCCTTGGTCAGGCAAACATGTGAGCCTACGATAGAATTGGGACCTATTTTGGTGCCAGGCATAATGCTGACATTGACTCCGGTCATGCAGCCATCGCCGATTATGGCGCCCAGCTTGTCCAGTCCGGTGTCCACAATTTCACCTGCAACCGAGACCGCTATGCTCTGCTCGTCAAAGCGGAAATTAGCCAGGATAGTGCCAGCGCCAAAGGAACAGTTTTTGCCTACTATCGAATCGCCTATGTAGCTGGAATGAAACCAGCAGCCATCACCGATGTAGGAGCCCTTCACCTCTGTACAGTAACCAATGACACAGTCAGCACCAATGTGGCTGTACTCCCGTACCAGAGCGTTAGTACCGATTAAGCAGTTGGGACCTATGTAGACTGGTCCTCTGATGACCGCGTTCTCCAGGACTGTGACATTTTCGCCCATGATGACCTTGCCTTCGACCATTGCCTTTTGTGAAATAGTAGCTGATGCCGGAATTTGTGGCTGAGCTCGGTCAAGGAAATGCTTGGTAACTCCCAAAATATGCCAGGGGTATTTTATCGGCATCCAGAAATCAGCATAAGGGACCACCTTGATTTTCCAGCCATCTTTGACCAGCTTGTCCAGTGCGCATTCGTAGACGTCATCCCTTGTCGTTTTCACACTATCAATGTACCTCAGTAGCTTTTCCGGGGCAGTGTGGAGGTGGACCAGGATATTTACCAGATTGCTTGGCTCATGACCAGGCTCTGGCTTTTCCACAATACTTTTCAGCTCCTTTGCTGAATCTACCACCAGATAGCCTCCCGGGAAATAGCTGCTCACCTCACAACCTAGAAGATATGAAGTAGCAGGCTTTGTGGCATGCTCCTGCAACAGCTTAGTATATGCCGAGACTGCGAAGACATCGTTGGGGCTGACAACCACGAAATTACCAGTCAAAAAGGGCTGTGCGCTCTTTAGGGCATCGGCAATCCCCCGAGCTTCTCTCTGTAGAGCCAGTTCAATCTGGACGCCGCTCAACGTCCCAACTATCTCTGTTATCTGCCGCATGTTCGAGGGATTCCCGATAATTACGAAGCGGTCAAAGCCTGCTTCCCTGGCTCTCTCCATCTGGTGCTGGAGGAGCGTCTTACCTAGAAAGTTGAACAAAAACTTATCTTCGGTGATGGGGAACATTCTCCTGCCCACACCACCACACAGAAAGACTACCTTCATTGTACTACCTTACTAACCCTGCCTACTCACTCAATTTTACTCCAATTTCAAACCTTTGGGTAATCTTCAAGTGCGTCAGCCGGGCCAGTCAACTTACAGCCGCGCCGTGCTTAGCTCTGGACTTCATTAGCTGCCGCGGGATAGCAACTGTCAGGTATTTCAAGACCTTCACCACTAATTCGCTATGCCAGTCGAACGAGAATCCTTTCAATTCAGTAATAAAGCGTGCTACATCACCTTTGCTCATCAGACTGAGCAAGAACTCAATCAGCTGATTATCCAGCTTTGTGTATAAGTAATGTAGCCAGTACCCCACCTTTAGTTCCCTGCCCAGCCGACTGCGCCACCGTTTCTGATACCAAGAGAGCTTCTGTTTAGAGAAATCACGAGCTAAGAATGCCTGGTGCAAGCTGTCAGCAGCCATTGCGGCGCACAAGAGACCATAGTAGATGCCACCGCCGGTGATTGGCTTAACCTACCCCGCCGCCTCACCCACCACCAGTACTCGGTCAGTATAACTGGAGGGTAGAGGTCTGAGTGGTATAGGTGCATAACATGAGACAGCGCGGGTTGAGGTTAGCACCCCCTCAGCTTTGAGAGTCGATAACAGCTTGCTTAAATGCTGTTCCGGCTGGCGGCGAGTTACCAGTCCGGCCAAGCCTTTGCCCCCCACAGTGGGTACCAACCAGGCGAAACCGCCCGGCGCTAAATTGTGGTCAAGGTAGATTCTAACCACCTTGAGGTCACCGACATCGACTTCAGCCTGGGCTCCAAAAACAAAATCGCTTATCTTTCCCAACTTGAGTTTATCAGGTAACGCTGAGCCAAACCCGGTAGCAATGACTGCCGTTTCAGCTTCAAACAGCCTTTGTTCTCCTTCGTAGTCTGCTATCACAGAGACGCCGTCCGTTGCTACCTGGATGTCGGTTACCAGGGTGCGGAAAAGATAGCAGGTGCCGGATGACTGAGCACGTCGTGCCAGCATCATGTCCAGAGCTGGACGGTCGATGATATAAGCTACCTCATCATTTCTCGATAGCTGGAGTCTCTTGCCCGAGGGAGCCAGAAACTCGGCTGAGCTGGCTTCCCTCAGGATAAGACTATCTTCAGAAGCCAGTAAATCGAGGCACTGCCTGCTGACAATGCCGGTGCAGCAGACATTTTGCCCTACAGTTGCTTTCCTTTCCAAGACAAGCACCTGGTAACCAAGCCAGGACAGTCTCCAGGCAAGGTAGCTACCCACCACCCCAGCACCGACTATGATGGTGTCATACAAATTCGCCCCCAGTATAAGCTTTAATGCCCCCCTGGGTTGTGACTTCACCAGGCCTCCGGCATATGGGTAATTCGCTATGGTGACAAAACATCGATATACAAGCGGAGGGGCTCCTCGAAGTAAGGCCTGTCTTCACCATCTCTAAACAAGTAGAACTCGACCCGTTGCCCCTCCCTGGCTACCTGAGGAGTGAAGCTGACTCTCCGCTGCCACCTCTCTCCATGAGCTAGTATGCCTATGTCTATCTCTTTACTGTCAACATTGTCTATGGCTATTTTCACCCGATAGCTGGCTAACCGATATTCATGGTTGACAACTCCCAGGATTACCTCCACCGGCTCACCCACCACAGCCTGCTCGGGATAGCCTTCCGCTTTACCCTCAGCGCCCAGTATGTAGAATTCGGTAAATTTCTCATCTTCCTTCGGCATGACGGTGAGATAAACGATGCCACCTATAGAGGCTACCAAGGCTACCGCCAGGACGATGAACAGAACCTTATTCCACTTGCCCATTGATGCCAGAACTCATGAAGTCGGACTCCAGCGCTCAGAAATAGCGAATCGTCTCCTAATTCAGCCGCTATTTTGTCTCAGATATTCGCCATATCGGGCGAGGTTAGCCATGGCTACAGCTGCTTGGTGCGGCATATCGTAACACACAGCGTTCCTCTCCGCTAGGATGTGTGTCACTTTGCGCGCCATGGTAGCACCGAAAGCCAGCGGCTCCGAGGCGACGATGAGAGGCTTAGCATACTTTGCGGTTAGCTCTTTCAACTTGTCGAAGACCTGCACCACTGATTCCAACAGCACCTCCCGTAGGCGTTCCCTTTCCTCTTGTTTGGCTGCTCTAGCGAGCTGCTCTGGAGGCAAGGCCGGTATTAGCCCCAGCATAATAACCCCATCGACCACAGGACAACGTAGAAGCGTCTCCACAGACCTGACCACAGCGTCCCCGAAAGTGCCGGCTACCAAGTCGACCGGATTTCCCCGGTTCCACCAAAAGGGCAGAAATTTGTCCAGCTCGTCAATAGTCTCGGCGGGCAAGGGGACGA
Source organism: Dehalococcoidia bacterium (assembly GCA_012961565.1). Classification (GTDB taxonomy): domain Bacteria; phylum Chloroflexota; class Dehalococcoidia; order GIF9; family UBA5629; genus DTZC01. The sequence continues at coordinate 1,678 of DTZC01000218.1, read as the reverse complement.
CATCAAGCCCCAGCCTGGCACAGGCATCGGCAGCTAGTACACCCCAGCCACCGCCTGCAGTAATTATACCTACCCGGCGGCCTCTGGGCAGCGGATGGCACAAAAGGGCAATCCCTGTGTCTACAAGTTCATCCAGACTCCTGACCCTGATTACGCCCGACTGCTTGCACATAGCTTCAAAGACATCGCCGGAACCAGCCAGTGATGCCGTATGGGACCTGGCGGCAATAGCCCCTGCCGGTGTATCGCCAGCTTTGAGTATGACGATGGGTTTTTTCTTGCTTACCTCCTTTGCCGTCTCAAAGAACCGAGTGCCATCCTTGAAGCCTTCGATGTAGCAGAGAATGACCTTGGTTTGCTGGTCCCCTGCTAGATATTGAATATAGTCTTCAGCGTGAAGGTTTGCTTCGTTGCCGCTGCTGATGCACTTGGCACAGCCGAAACCGTTAGCCGCGGCGAGGCGTATAATCGTCCCTACCACATTTCCGCTCTGCGAGACTACGGCGAAAGGGCCTGGGGAAGGGAACAAAGGTGGCATCTGACAATAGAGCTTCCCTGCAGGGTTGATAATCCCGTTGGAATTGGGACCCACGAACCTCATGCCACCGTTGCTGGCTATTTCAACCATCTCTTCTTGCAGCCGTTCACCTTCGGTACCTATCTCAGCAAAGCCGGCTGTTATGACGAGGCCCGTCTTTATTCCCTTGGCGACGCACTGCCCCATCACCTGGGGGACACTCGAAGGCGGCACCACAATGACAGCCAGGTCGGGAATCTCGGGTATGTCAGCCACCTTGGGATATACTTCTAGTCCTAGGATTTCTCTACTGTTCGGATTTACCGGATATATCTTTCCCTGAAAGCCACCATTCTTCAGGTTGGATAGAATGCGGTAACCCCATTTTCTGAGGTCGGCGGAAGCCCCAATAAAGGCTACAGAGCGAGGCTCAAACATAAGCCTGAGATTTGTTATTCCTTCAGCCGGTCTGTTGCCCAAGGAGTTTTTTCTAGCCTGTGTTTGTGCTTGCGGAGTCTGGTTCAAAAAGCGGTCTATATTGTAACAGCAAAGCGACACAGGGGCAAATTCGGTAGCCACAGATAATAAAGCTGATAGCAGCCTGGCTCCGACAAATCACAAGCTGACTTCACCAGCATTGTGGAAAGCCGACGTCAGGAAACGAGTGACCTCCCCCTGGATAATAGGGTACAACAACCACATGCTCACATGCGTGCCCGGAAGCCACAGGATGGCAGGCTTGCCGCAGGCTTCCCAGAACTCAAGTGTAGCTTCCCTGGGGATGGCTTCGTCCCAGAGTGCGTTTATCATCAGCACCGGTCGTTGCCGCAGATAAGGGGCAAAGGTCAGCGGGTCAGTCTGGAAACACCCCCTGACCGGAGTCACATTGTCAAACCCTTTGTCGGCTACCTCAGCCAGATATTCAGGGTAATGGGCGCGAATTTCAGCGCATTCTGCCCGGGTGCAGGTGTGCCCCTTGGCAATAGCTTCGCTTCGGCTGTTCCAGGTGATCTTTTCAGCATTACCGCCAGCAGCAATAAACACGCCCGCTTTGATACGTCTGTCTATACCCATGGCTATGGCTGACACAAACCCACCAAGGCTTATGCCCACTACCCCCACCCCGTCCTGGTCTATCTCCGCTGTGGCACGTGACCAGTC
>DTZC01000217.1 GCA_012961565.1 Dehalococcoidia bacterium | reverse complement strand
CTGGCACAAGCGATGCCGAATTGGAGGAGAAAATAGAGTTGCTCCGAAGCTTTCTCGAGACGACCGATTTCAAAAAGCTGCGCCAGGAAAGCGAAAGCTACTTACTGCAGGGGCTGAAAGTCAAATTCATAGTATATCAAGAAGATGGTGAGACCAGATACAGGTTGGCTATGGCCTAGGTACCACGTTTCTCATAATCAGGACACCATGTGGCGTTGGGACGCTCTGGGTTATGGCAGGCACTTCGCCAGTCCCACTTGCACGTGTCACAGAGAAAAACGTTCATCCCCAGCATCTTCTTAATGCGAATTTTCATTCTATCCCACCAGTTTGGGCCGTACTTCTTACCCATAGCTGTCAAAAAGTCTATCGCACTACACAGTAGCATGTCAAAACAAAATTATCCCGTGCTTTCAGCTTCTCGTGAGCATCCCTAGCCCCAGGTTACACCCTACAATTCCACAGTCTCACTGCGTAACAGAGGAGGCTCTCCGCTTTGCCATAAAAAAGTACTTTTCTCTGGTCGACAATTATCAGGACATCACCCTCTTCTGGAACCATGAAACACAAAGTCTAAAGCCAAACAGTGGCAAAGGCTCATGCGCACTGACAGACCAATCGCACAGACAATCCAGAGAATACTTGCCGCCTGCTGTCAATCATGTGGGCAACTCACTATACAATGCCTATCAGGCGAAGGACGGTAAGCGGCTCCAGTTCGTAATGCTTGAGACCGACGGTCCTGGTTTAATCTCTGCAAAGCTAGCGAAACAGACGACCCGGAAAAGCCTACAGATTGGACAGCCATGTCAGGCGTTGCCAGAGCAATGAACTGATTATACCTATGTTCGACGAGACATATGTCACCAAAACCAGGGCGGAATGGGAGAAAGATTTGAGAAGTATGGTTTGATATGGCAATATAGGCAGCATGCTAAGGAAATACTACTGGGATTGGGATATGACTGGGGCAGGATATCAAAACTGAAGAAAAACAGGATAATACTTTAGAAACAGAGAGGGTCGATAAACTTGAAAGAAGGAGGTGAACCTTGGCTCAGCGATTAGAAAGGAATCTCTCTTTAGGTGGTGCAATTGCCACTATAACAGGGTTGGTAATCGGCGCCTCTATCTTCGTGCTAATTCCAGAACTCGCTGGGATGACTGGACCGAGCTTATACATAGCCTATGCACTATCAGCAATACCAGCTTTGTTTTGTATTCTCTACGTGGTCCAGCTAGGCAGTGCCGTGCCTGTCACCGGTGCCCACTACATCGCGGTTACCAGGTGGATTTCTCCACTGGCAGGATGGGTTGGCTCACTATGTGGCACCATCGCCATTGTTGCCACCAACTGTCTGGTGTCCTGGGGCTTCGCCCAGTATATCGCCCACTACATACCCGGACTGCCACCAGTAGCCTGGGCAATGGGCGTGGTTGTGACATTTGCTGTAATCAACTATTTGGGTATCAGGTTGGTTGGCTGGTCTCAGATGCTGATGATGACTGTTTTCATTCTGGCGATGCTCCTCTTCGGTATAGGCGGCGCAATCAACATGAACCCGGATAACCTCGTGCCCTTATTTCCCAAAGGTATCGAAGGATTTATCATGGTATGCATTATCGCTACTATGTCGTGGCTTGGTTTTCTAGGATTGGCTGAGGTCGGCGGTGAGATAAAGAGTCCCAGACGCAATATCCCCCTCGCCCTCCTCATATCCTTCTTTGTTGTCCTATTTCTCTATGTCCTTCAGCCGTTTGCACTGGTGTCCACCATGCCCTGGAACGAGGCGGCTGAAATAGGCGAAGCAGCGGTTCTAATAGCTGCCGGCCGGTTTCTGCCTGCAGGTGCCGTGACTTTCATCGCTCTGGGTGCAATTATGGCTATGCTAACCACCATCAATGCCTTGATATTGATTGCGGCACGTGACCTCACCGCTTGGGGCAGAGATGCCATGATGCCCACGATTTTCAGCCGGGTTAACCGCAGATTTCACACACCTGACATATCGCTATTAACGATTACCATTCTTGTCCTAATCGGAATACTCTTTGCCAGGACGTTGAGCGAGTATGCCGTAGTAACGGTGCTGGCGCTCATGATTGTCCAGATTTTGGGTGCCACAGCGACCTGGTTGCTGCCCAAGCGGGCACCTGACATATTCAACAGAGCAATTTTCAAGTTTTCGCTGTTCTGGCGCTGGTTCACCTGGATAGGTTGCCTCCTAATATTCACTTTAATATTTCTGTTCGGACTGATGGCTAAAATGGCAGTAGGTGCAGTGTTCATTTGCGTGATTGCTGCAGGCATGATTTACTGGTTCGCCAGAAAAGCTCATCTTAAAAGGCATGGCATAGACTTGGACCGGCGGCTTAAAGGTATTACCGGAGCCACCCTGGAAGAACTGGAGGTAAAGTAACAGACCACCAATCTACAATAACAGCCGTGTGGACAGCTAACATATCTATGGAGGAGGAACTATGCAATTACAAACTGTTATCTATGAGAGAAAAGACGAGGTAGCTATAATCCGTTTCAACAGGCCGAAGGTGCTCAACGCAATAAACAGGCAGCTAACTGCCGATTTCCTCGAAGCACTTAAGGTAGCCCAAGCGGACTCACAAGTTAAAGTGGTTATCGTGAAGGGCGAAGGCAGGGCTTTTAGCTCCGGGGAAGACCTCTCTGAGAGCAAAATCATGCCCCTGGAAGAAGGGGTGCATCACATAGAGACCCTTCAAGACACCGCCCGCACCATGCTGAAAATGGGCAAACCTGTAATCGCTGCTATCCATGGTTATGCCCTGGGCGCCGGGTGCGAATGGGCAATGGACTGCGATATAAGGATAGCCGCCGAGGGAACCAAGTTTGGATTTCCCGAAACAAGCATTGGCGCCACAGTAGCCAATGCTGGTACCAAGCTATTACCGCTCCTCATCGGTCTGGGTAGAGCCAAGGAGCTGATTTTCACCAACAGGATGATTGATGCCAGAGAGGCAGAACAATGGGGACTGGTAAACAAGGTTGTCCCCCTGGAAGAACTGGACAAGGCAGCTATCGAGATGGCTAAAAAGATAGCCCAGAATTCAACCGTGGCAATCTACTTCTCCAAGAGAGCTTTGAATCAAGGCGTATGCCAGGACTTTGAACAGACCCTCGAGCTAGAAGCTAGAGACACAGCAGTCGTCTTCTCCACCTTAGAAGCAGCCCAGCGGGCAAAAGCCACCCTCGAGAGGACCAAAAAGAAAAAGCGTGGCAGGTGAGGAAATGACTATCGACCTCCTCACGACCTCTCAGCTGAGCAAGTGGATGAACTCGGAGGAAGCACAGAGAGCCCTCACCACCAGCCACCTGAGAGGCTGCTTTGGAACGTACGCTGACATAGCCAATGCCTTCCAGCTAACCGCAGACGAGTACTTAGCTTAAGATGGACGAAGCCGGTGTTGATGCAGCCGTAATGTGCGAGGAGCGAAGTATAGGCAATCACCACAGGCAGGATGATATCCTCGCTAAAGCCGTGGAGCAAGCCGAAGTTTAAGACCTTGACCCTTTAGTAAGTCGTCATCGCCGGCTTATAACTATGTTGACAGCAAGGAAAATCGCCTGGGGGTGACTTCGCCCCCCGTGGGGCAGTACATTCAAGCTCATATCAACTGGCTAAGAAGCAGGGCTCAAGGGCTCTGAACAGGGAAATAGAAACCATATCCTAGCTCCAAATAACCGCCCTTAATTGCTCGACTTCTGGCGCTGCCGGTAAGCTTCAATATAGCGCCTAGCGTATTTATCACGACCTAGTATGAGGTCAACAGCTGTAACAGCTGGGCGCATCCTAGCCACATCCACGATGGGGCAATTTACCCCGGCAGCTATGGCAAGAGCCAGAAAGGCGCTATTAATTAAATCCCGCTCAGGTAGACCAAAAGAGATATTGCTTGCGCCCAGAGTCAGATTTACCCCTAACTCAGCCTTGACCCTTCGTATGGTCTCCAGAACTATCTGGCCAGCAGTGGTATCGACT
>DTZC01000216.1 GCA_012961565.1 Dehalococcoidia bacterium | reverse complement strand
GTTGGCATCTGGAGTGCTGAACTCATGACCACCGACCTTATCCAACGCAAGTTGCACCAATGGACACGTGGAAGGAACACGCCAGACGCTAGGATAAGTGTCTTTTACAGGATAAGAGACATACCCTACGCGGTAATACCTGAACTCAACGACCCCTGGCGATATGGAGACATAATTAAGCTCAACAGCGGCTCCTGCACACCAAAGCATCTCTTACTGTGCCATATGTATCAAAAACTGGGACTTGAAGTTCTCTACGTAGTTTACCCCTTCAGATGGGATGAGTTTAAAGCCATCTATCCCCCAGAACTGCAGAAACTAGCTGAAGCAATGCCCATGGGCTTTCATCTCGCCTGTAAGGTAGCCATTGGAGATAAGCTCGTCTTAGTGGACGCTACCCTAGACCTAGCACTGCAGAAAATAGGGCTGCCTGTGAACAAAGAGTGGGATGGCTTCAGCGACACACTACTTGCTGTCAGTCCCTGTGGGGCAGAAGAACTATATCACCCTTCCGAAGTAGCTCATATGGTGCCTAAGGAGATCAACGAAAAATCCCAAGCTTTCTATCGTGCGCTTAATGCCTGGCTAGAGCAGGTGAGAAAACAAACACCCGGAGAAAAAAGATGAAGGCGGCGCGAGGAAGGAGAACAGGAATCTTCATGCCCTACTTTCGGGGAGATAGATTGTCAGACTTCCCGGCCGCCTTAGCTGGCATTCTAGAGAAGGAAAATGTCCACTATCACGATGCAGTTTATCTCAATGCTAACGGCTCTAACTATGTGAAGCCAGCAACTGAGGAGTTGTTACTTAAAGTACACTCGCCAGACATGATAAATGCAGTCAAGACAATCGGGCATTTCGAGGCAGCATCTTATTCAGCAGGAGGGACCGTTCAAGCCACACTAGAAATACAGGAGGGTAACTTGGACAATGCCTTTGTCTTTACCGGCTTCGGCGACCATCACGCCGGGAAAAATTACTTCGGAGGTGGCTGCTATTTCAACGGTGCCGCCCTGGCTATCGCTGCATTGAGAGAAAAGGAAGTGCGCAGATTTGCCATTATCGATACCGACAGCCATCATGCCGATGGCACCAGGGATATTTTTCGTCTCGACAGAGACGTGCTTCACCTCTGTTTCTGCTTCCAGGACTATGGCGACAAGTATAATAATGTAGATGTTGGCATACCTTACGGCACACCCGATGTACACTACCTGCAAAAAGTCACCGATGAGGTTATGCCACGCATTGAGGCTTTCCAGCCAAGCTTCATATTCTGGGAGTTTGGTTATGATGCCACCGCAGGAGAATACGGTGATAAAGGGCTGACCAAGGACTGCCACGTAGGCATTGCTAAAATAATCAAGACAGCCGCTGATAGATTCTGCCGCGGGAGGTTGATAACTATCCTGTGCGGTGGCTCCAGGCGTGACCTCGCAACCTACATAATTCCCAAAATAATAGCTGTCTTGGCTGAAGTCGATTAGATTATGGTTAGTCCAGCCGCCGACTTGGTGCTTTACAACGCCAACGTGCTCACTCTAGACACAACCTGCCCTAAGGGAGAACTAATTGCTATCAAGGATGGAAGGATAGTCAATATATCGACAAACAGAGCACTCAAGGAGTTCACCAGCAAAAAAACCAAAGTCATAGACTGCCATGGCAAGACAGTTGTTCCCGGTTTCAACGATGCCCACCTCCACCTCCTTGCCTTCGCTGAGAGCTTACTGACACTCAACCTAGGACTGGACTCCGTGCGTTCTATTTCCGATATCAAGAACAAAATTCGCAGGCTGTCGCAGAACCTCCCGCCTGGTAGCTGGATCAGGGCTGGAGGCTACAACGAATTCTATCTTGAGGAGAAACGTCATCCCACACGATGGGATTTAGACCAAGCTACAACCTCCCATCCTGTGAAACTGACCCACCGCTCCGGACATGCCCACGTATTGAACAGCATGGCTCTGGCACTTACTGGCATCTCCCGTGAAACTCCGGAACCACCCGGTGGTATGATCGAGCGAGATTTAGATACTGGCGAACCAAACGGACTGCTCTTCGGCATGGATAACTACCTGGCAAGGTTCATACCACCACTAAGTGATACCGAACTCACCCAGGGAATAAAGCTAGCTAATCAGGAACTCTTGGCCCGAGGTATAACCTCGATTCAGGATGCCTCCCCACGCAATGACCTAACACGCTGGCGACTGTTTCAGCAGTGGAAAAGTCAACGCCTCCTTAGCCCCAGGACTACCATGCTACTGGGCTTGGAAGCTTTCCACCAATTTCCCACCCTCAATTCGACACCCAGAATCGGCGGTGACCATCTCCAACTAGGAGCCGTCAAGATAATGATAGACGAGACCAGAGGCCATCTCAATCCACCTCAAATAGAGCTAAACCAGAAGGTACTTACCATCCACCGGTCAGGATTTCAGGTTGCTTTCCATGCAGTTGAGGAAACAACGATTGAAGCAGCCTGCACAGCTCTGGAATATGCTCTGGCAAACTCACCTTGCTCAGACCATCGCCATCGGATTGAGCACTGCTCTATATGCCCGCCAAAGATAGTAAAACGCTTAGCTTCCCTCAACGTGATTGTGGTCACACAGCCATCGTTCATCTACTACAACGGAGACAGATATCTCCAGACAGTGTCACAAGACCAGCTCAAATACTTATATCCCATGGCAAGCCTCATTAAAGCCGGTATCAAGGTGGCAGCCAGCTCCGATTGCCCGGTGGTACCCCCAGACCCCCCCAAAGGCATCTATGCCGCTGTTTCCCGAATGACGCAAACAGGACAAAGCATCCTGCCAGAAGAGCGTGTTTCTTCATTACAAGCACTGCAATTGTACACCGAAAGCGCTGCCTACGCCTGTTTTCAAGAGAATATCAAAGGTACAATTGCGCCAGGCAAGCTGGCAGACTTGGTAATCCTCAACAACGACCCCACCAAAATGGCTCTGGAGCAAACTAGGAAATTAGAAGTGGAAATAACCATCATCGGTGGAGAAATCGCCTGGAGCAAGCCTTCTAATTCCGGTTACAAAGTCCCACCGCCGTAATGCCCTAGGACGAGCAAGCTATCACAACGCGGCACTGAGTCTAATCAGACGAAGGCAGAGGACGTGGTTCCTGAACTTGCATCTCCTTTCCACAGCAGCTTACCGTCCCCTCACCACCCTTAGTACACAGCACCTCGGTACCGCAAACCTCACACCTGAATCTTTTGCCCAGTTGGTTCATAATAGGTCTCCTTAACAACTTTACAGAACGAGCCTTTTGGTGCGTCTATGTCTTCAGCTCCATGGGCTGACCACAGCAAGTCAGTGTACCTTCACCAGCCCTGGTAACAATAAATTCTGAACCACACTTCTTGCAAATGTATCTTTTTCCTATTTGATTAGCCACTTCTTTTGACCTCCTTGAAATATTTTAGCTATAAATCCACCTAGTTGCAAAACAAGGCGCTGAGACTGTTTAGCAACAACCCGTTCTTGATGCATATTAATCCACCGATGCAGCCTCGAC
>DTZC01000215.1 GCA_012961565.1 Dehalococcoidia bacterium | reverse complement strand
TGAGGGCACAGATTCGATTGCTTGCAGTAGCTCTTGAACGCTAGGATTCATTGTCTGTCCACCCTGGACTATTGCTACGGCTCCCAGACTGCGGAAGACCTCTCTCATGCCATTTCCAGAAGCCACGGCTACTATACCGATTTCTAGCTTGGGCAATCTCTCTGCCTGCATCTCAATAAAGCCGACATACTGGTCGTCCATGTTCTGAATTTGTAGCTGGTGTAAAGTGCCCAGGGAAGTAGCGTATCTGATAATGCCACCGGGGTCGAAAGTATGTATATGGACTCTGACGGTGGTCTCATCACCGACGACAACAACAGACTTCCCTTTACTTTCCAGTTTCTTCCTGATTTTGTCTGGATTCAGTTTGTGTCCTTCGAGCAGGAAGTTAGTGCAGTACCCATAGGGTTCCTCTGGTTCAGTTGTGACTGCAGCCACTTTGGTAGCTACTGGCAAATCAGCAGTAACCATTTGAGGTCTACGGTATTTCATCTCCTCGGCTTTACCTTGGAGGTAACGGAGTGCACCTTCCAGTAGCACATATATACCTTGCCCACCGGCATCGACTACCCCGGCTTCGAGCAAGACAGGTAACAAAAAGGGAGTTCTAGCCACTGACTCCTTGGCTGCTTCAACAGCCGCTTGTGTTATGGCTGTGAGGTCACCGGCATTCGTCTTGGTAGCCTCTTCAGCAGCTTTGGCGGCATCGCGGATTACCGTCAGCATGGTTCCCTCTACAGGTTGTGATAGCCCCTTGTAGGCGGCACGTGACGCTTCGCTCAATGCTGCTGCCCAATCGCTTCCTGTGATAGTCTCTTTGTCATCGAGACTCTTAGCTAGACCGCGAAAGAATTGTGACAAAATTACCCCTGAGTTTCCCCGAGCGCCCATCAAGGCACCCTGTGCCATTGCCTTGGCTATAGTGGAAACCCTGAGACTCGTGGCACGGTCGGCTTCCTCTATAACCGCACGCATGGTAAGGAACATATTTGTCCCGGTGTCGCCATCAGGTACAGGAAAAACATTTATGGCATTGATGTCTGGAACGCTTTTTTCAAGCCAACTGCTGCCTGCAGCGAACATATCTCTGAATTCCTGACCGCCGCAGGAATAGATTTGCTTCATCCTCACTCCTTTACTCACTCCTTTACCAGACCGTTCAACAGCTCACCTCTTGGCTTTTGTGGTGGCTGGCGTAATAAAAGCAAGCACCCATTTTTGTATAATGATGAAATTGTGGTATTATTTTACCGCTGTTGTCAAGATTGACATATGAAGGAAGAAGGAGTCAACCATTTGGCTACTAAATGCGATATCTGTGGCAAGAAAGCACACTTCGGGCATAGAGTAAGCCATTCTATGCAGCATACCAAACGTCGTTGGTTGCCTAATATTCAATCGGCTACACTTGTCATTGACGGGAAACCGAAACGGCTTAATGTGTGCACCCGCTGCTTGCGTACTCAGCATAAATTAGCCCGCTAAACCAAGTAGTGTTCTCATTTCTGCTAGTGCCTTGCTGGCACCCAGCTTGGAATTGAAAATTGCGGCTCCAGCAACCAGAACCTCAGCTCCTGCTGCTACCACCTTTGGGGCGGTATCGGCATTTATGCCACCATCGACCTCCAGTTCAGCATTTGCTTGTCTCTCATCGAGTATCTTCCGCAGACGGGCTATTTTGTCCATCATGCTCTCGATGAAGACCTGACCGCCAAAACCAGGGTTAACGGTCATAATCAGTATTAGGTCGAGCAAGGGAAGGATTTCATCCAGTGAACTTAGGGGGGTGGCAGGGTTCAATGCCACGCCTGCTTTGGCACCTGAAGCTTTGATTGTCTCAATCATGCGGTGCAAATGGGGACAAGTCTCAACATGGACCGTAATGATGCTGGCTCCGGCCTCAGCGAACTGTGAAATCTGGATCTCCGGCCGCTCAACCATCAGATGCACATCTAAGGGTAGCTCTGTCCAGGAACGCAGGGAGGCCACCACTAGAGCACCAATTGTTATATTAGGTACAAAATGCCCGTCCATGACATCCACGTGTATGTAGTCGGCACCAGCTTTGGTAACCTCGGCAACCTGCTGACCAAGGAGACTGAAGTCGGCGG
>DTZC01000214.1 GCA_012961565.1 Dehalococcoidia bacterium | reverse complement strand
ATTCACCATTCTCCAAAACAGCAGTGGTAGTCATAGCTCCAAATGCATCAGAGCCGCCGCCTGGCTCTGTCAAGGCAAAACTGCCTACCATTTTCCCTTGGGCTACTGGTACCGCCCACTGTTGTTTCTGCTCCTCATTACCGTAATCAACAAGGAGAGTGGTCACCAACGCCAAAGGTTGAATCATACTCCCTAATACATGGTCAACAACATTCATTTCCTCCAATGCTATGGCATAGCATACAGTACCTGCCCCAGAGCCACCATACTTTTCAGGTACAGTCAAGCCCATCAATCCCAATTGACCTGCTTTTGCAATCAGGTCGTAGGGCACCTTCTTCTCTCTCCAAAATTCACTTACCCTAGGAGCGACCTCATTTCGGGCGAACTGACGAACTGTAGCCTGAAGTAGGAGTTGGGATTCGTTAAGCTCGAAGTTCATGATTGTCCTCCTAACAATTCGAGACCTTTACCAGAAACTCTTGAACCCTTAGCCTATACTACCTCGACAGGCTATCGATTTCGCGTGTTACGCTCCGCTGGAGCCCAATATTCAGCAAGCTTGCTCATGGCTTTCACAGCTTTCTCCACATCAGAAAAAGCAGCCAGCCCCTCACTGAGGCACTTCTTGTGAGCCTTTAGCACCGTGTCTATTATCCTCAGATCATCACCTAGAGGAATTACTACTGCCATAGGCTTAGACACCTCTTTAGCTGTGTTGACTAAGGTCCCCACCGCCTCTTCAACCCGCTCTGCACCCACCCCATATTGTGCATAGAAATGCGGGTTCAGTTGCACAAGCAACATGTCGATATGGGGATCAGAAGCTGCCAATTTGATGCCATCAGCGTAATGCTGTGAAACCCCAGAACGCCCCAAGCCTATCTCTACTGGATTTCTCACACTGGAACCGGCTTCAGCCTGGACTATTGTTTCAAGCGCGCTTCTAATTTCTTTGCTCAGAGCCGGTACAGAAAGTCCGCTCTTCTCACACTGATCAGTCGCAATTACTCCAGGACCACCACCACGAGTTATGATTGCTACAGCCTTACCTTTGGGAGGACGAAGATACTGGAAAGCCAGGATTTGCTCCAGCGCCTCTTCCAGAGTCTCAACAGATATACATCGTGCTTGTTTAAAGAAACCTCGCCAAACTTGTTCCAAGCCAGCTAACGAGGCAGTATGCGAGACCACTGCCTCTCTACCTCCTTGAGTCATGCCGCCTTTTAAGATGATCAATGGTTTATTATTCTCAGCACACCTCTTAGCTGCTTCAAAGAAGCGCCGCCCATCTCTCAGCCCTTCGATATAGCAGAATACCAGATGTGTTTCGCAGTCATCCGCAAGATACTCCAACAAGTCGGCAGCTTCCAAATCAACCCCGTTTCCATAACTGATCACCTTACTGAAGTAAATACCTTTATCATGAGCTTGAGGAATGAATCCCTGCAATCCCGCTCCGGTTTGAGAGATTACTCCCACCGCCCCACCCTTTCGGGAGAACCTCACGTTAAAAGTCAACCCACCACCTGGGCAGTAAACCCCCATGCAGTTCGGTCCGATAACTCGCGTCGTCCCACCCTGCATAATTGCCTGCAACTCTTCTTGGAGTTTCCTCCCCTTTTCTTTGCCGGTCTCAGCGAAGCCTGCAGTATAGATATGGACTACCTTCACTTTGCACCCAACGCATTCGCTCAAGACCTGGGGCACCAACTCTGCCCTCACTGCCACGATTGCATAGTCCACCGGTTCAGGTACTTCTCTAATACTCGAATAGGCTTGGCAGCCAAGAATTCGCGAGCTGCGAGGGTTTATTGGATAAAGCTGACCTTGATAGCCAAACTCCTGCAACCTCCCCAACCAGCCTATCCTTTCCTTTTTCTCATCAGACGATGCGCCGATAATTGCCACTGACCTAGGACGAAACATCTCCTCCGGAATCATCGTTACTATACCACTCTCAAGGATGAAATAGCCTTGTCGCTTCCTTCTTTAGCTCACTACGAAAATCAGGATGGGCAATAGCAATGAGCTGGGCAGCTCTTCCCCTTAATGTTCTGCCTTTGAGATGGGCAACTCCATACTCAGTGACAACATAATCGGCACAATTACGCTGGATAGTAACCACCGTGCCCGCCGGTAAAGTAGGAACGATACGAGACGAGAGACTCCCATCCCTTGCTTTATAAGTGGAAGGCAAAACTGTAATGCTCCGCCCTCCTTTTGAGAGCCAGGAACCCAGAACGAAAGGTATCTGACCTCCAGCAGCCGCTATCTGACGGGTCCCAACAGTTTCAGCGGCAATTTGACCAGTTAAATCCACCATGAGGGCATTATTAATAGCTACAAAGTTATCATGGGCTCCGATGACCCTAGGGTCCTCCAGATAGGCTACATCCATGAGCCAGAAAAGAGGATTATTACTCGCCCATGTCATTTCTTCCCGAGAACCTCCACCTAATGAAGTGACCACCGCTTTGTATTGGTTAATAGTCTTTCGGCTACCATTGATGACTCCCTCACAGACTAAGGTTATAACGCCAGGTGGAGTAGCCTCAGAATGCCAGCCAATATCACTTTTGCCATCAAGCAATCCCAGTCTAACTAGCTGCTCGGTAGTCCTGCCAACCCCAATTTGGAGAGTATCCCCGTCCCTTATGAGCGTCGAACATATCTCAGCAATGGTCCTGAGATAAGGTTCAGGCTCTCTCAATTCTCTACCTGCCAAAGAACCTGCACCCATCGGTCTGCCCGAGCTGACATGCTCGACAAAGTAGTCTATCTCGGAAATATGGATATAATTATCGCCGAAGGTTCGAATAAGATTTTGGTTGACTTCCGCCAATCTAAGCTTGGCGTTCTTCAATTGCCTCTTTTTTGCCCAAAGCGAGGCTCCAAAGCTACAAAACCCCTTTTCGTCTGGCGGAGACACCTCGGTAATAACCACATCAGCCATTTCAGGCATTTCGAGATCTGTGTCACTTACGTCTATGAAAGGAATCAGAGTGCCAGGTTCAAAATCAATCCTGCGAGCATCCATTGCCTCTTGGCACACACCTGTTGGCATTCTTACGATGACATTGAAAGAATCCTGCCAACCTTCATCATACCAGCCGAAATCATACGTAGGAGTCGGTGCCAAAATCTGGACATTCTTCAACTCTTCTTTCCGGGCAGCTAACGCCAGACCAATAGCTAGGGCTTCCCTCCCTGAAGTGAAAGCTACTCGGTCGCCAGATTTGACCAGTTTGGCAGCGTCTTCAGCTGAAATAAGCTTTCTTTTATATTCCTCGCGCCAATCACCCATTTTCTAACTTTCACTGAAGTAAAGACTCTAGCCCATTATCTAAGCGGCTTAAAATACTTAATGTCCAAAATATTTCCTTCACGCTTCTCTTTGAATACCGCCTCGACCCGCATTCCACTGTAAGCCTCGGACGGTTCTACGTCACCTAGCATGTGAATAAGCCCGGTATCGGCACCATCAAGCTTTACGATTGCGTAAACTATGGGCTCTTTAACAGGATGGCACACAGAAGGATAATAGGTTATAGTATGAGAAATCACAGTACCTTGTGGGGCTACTTCCACCCATTCCTCTAACTTGCCAAAACACCTGCCACAGGTGCCACGGGGTGGCATGTACGTAATACCACACTCTCCACACCTTATTCCAAAAAATTTGCCCCTGTCCCGCAAATCAGTAAAAAATCTTGTGGCAATGGGTCCCACATAATACGCATAATCCAAATAGATTTTTCCCTGCAAGACTAAAGGGTCTTCATTCACTATTTTGAGCGGCAACTTTAACATGTCACTTCCCCCTCTCTATTTCTTCAAGTAAACCTTTCCATCTGCTTCTTGTATCTATTCAGGCTCGGTGACAGTCCTGAAATATATTATGTCACTGAGAAGACCTTCACGCTCCTTCTCTGGCTTAAACACTGCTTCTACCCTCATTCCCACTTTCAACTTACTGAGGTCTTGCTCCTCCAACTCATGATAAATAGTGACATCAGGAGCACCATCCAAGATGATGTGAGCAACAGTATAAGGCACCTCCCGCATACCGGGTATTCCCGAATCATAGACAGGGTCAACCACGATATTGAAAGCAAAGACAGTACCCCGGGGACCGACTTCCTTCCATTCTCCCATTTCCACATGGCACCGTCCGCAAACGTTGATGGGCGGAATCTGATGCCGCCCACAAGACGGGCATTGGTTGATCAATATCTTGCCTTGCTTTAGACCCTTCAGGAAGGTCTCAAAGTAATGACCTTGCGCCCACTTATATTCTAAATGCAGGGGTATCGTAATATAGTAATAGCTATCATCTACCCTCAAACCATCTGCCCGTTCAATCATAATAACCACCTCCTTAAGACAAATATTTGCTCAAGAGGAAAAACTCCGACCAGTGGGTCCCTCCATAGGCATCAGCCTGGGCAAGTCTCACCTCCTTAGGTACCTGGTGTCCTCCAGCCTCACCCCTGATTTGAAGAGCTGCTTGCAGAACTCGGAGCATTCCACTAGCTCCTATTGGATTTGAGCAGACTACCCCTCCAGAAGGATTCCAAGGGATCTCCCGGTCGAATCGTGTCAATTCCTTTTCGATTAGCCGCCACGCTTGTCCCTTCTCCGCGATGTGACGCCTCTCCATATCAAACATGTCATACCAACTCGACGGCGAATAGGTTTCCCAGACGTCTATTTCCTTCCTCGGGTTAACTATCCCATTCCTCTTAAATAAGGTGGTAGCGGCTTTTTCCACAGCATCAGGCGAGGATGACACCTCAACAGCGCCACCTCGATATACCGATGTTTCCCGGTGAACCACTACAAGATCTTTAATCCACACCGGCTTCTTGACAGCCTTTTTCGCTTCGCTTTCATTAGCAAGAACCAAAGCTGCTGCACCACACGAGGTAGGAGCCAAGTGATAGAACCTCACTGGCCACACAATTACTCTGGACTTCATTACCTCCTCTGCTGTCAATCGACGGTTTATATGGGTATAGGGATTTCGGCTGGCACCTTCCGACACTAGAGCCCTGGAAAGTGATGCTATCTCTTCGGGACAACCCGTTTCCTCCATATACCTGATTCCTCTAGCTGCCAAGAAAGCAGCTGCACCTACGTTAAGGTGTCTATCGTATATCGGCTCTCGAGTAGTATTTATAGCCCCGGTAAAAGGGGTGGCATCCATCTTCTGCCAGCCTATCACCAACACTTTGTTGAAAAGCCCCGAAGCTGCAAGCATTGTTCCGGCAACCACCAAGCTTCCGCCGGTGCAACCTCCTGTTTGGATGGCAAGACCGGGCTTCATCCAAGCTCCAAACCCATCAGCAAATTGACAGTCGGCTTGATAATGTCCTTCAAGGAACTCTATGTTGCCAGACACCACAGCATCGATATCCTTCATTGACAGTCGAGCATCTTCAATCGCTTTTCTCACAGCTTCATTCACCATCTCTTCAGCATTGACCTCGGGTTTAAGATAAGACTGCTTCGTTTGACCGATCCCTATGATGGCTACTCTTTCCTTCATCTTAATACCCCCTTCTGAGGACAATAATCTGGTGAAACTGACCGCAGGGCCCCATGGTACCATGAGCTAATGCCACTTTAGCGCCCTCCACCTGACACCCCTGAGCTTCTCCCCTCAGCTGAAGTACTGCTTCAATCACCCTGTCCGCGCCAGCCACATTTACAGGCACTCCTGAAAGCAACCCGCCTGAAGGATTTATGGGAACCTCACCTCCTATTTCAGTAGCACCTGACTGGACAAGCTTTCCCCCGTCGCCTTTCTCACAGAGCCCCAACCCTTCCGCCCATAAGAGCTCTTGGTAAGAAGTATATTCTGATAGCTCAAATACATCGATTTCCTTCTTAGGGTCACTAATTCCCGCCATCCTGTAAGCTTGTAAGGCTGCAGAGGTAAGACTGCGGGGTTCAGCTAGCTCCCTGTCTCCCAAGAAAGAAGAGTCATAGCAGCTACCTACCCCTTCAATCCACACTGGTTTCGAAGTCCACTTTTTCACCTTCTCTTCCGTCGAGAGGATAAGTGTGCAGGCCCCTTCAGAGGTTGGCTTGGTATCCAGCTCCCTCAAAGGCGAACTAAGCATCGGGGAGTTCAAAACGTCTTGTACCTCAATATCCGCTGGAGCTTGAGCCACAGGGTTAAATCTGGCATTCCTGCGGTTCTTGACCACAACCAAGGCGGCCTGTTCTGGAGAAATTCCGTATTTGTCAATATAATTTTGCGCCTGGAGCGCCGCAGCAGAGAGAAAGTCTAACCCTAGCATTCTGGTATAATTCGGCTCAAAGCCAAAGCTCTCCACAAGCCTCCCATCCACTTGCGACTCTTTAGCTAAAGCCAGCACTATTATGGTGTCATAATGTCCTGATAATATACTCATTGCGGCATAGAACACGGCAACAGCCCCATCTCCCCGCACCCTCGATTCCGGCCTCAAGTGTCCACCTATCTGGTCTTGATAAAGCTTGCTCGATATCGCATAACCATCCCAATGGTCTTGAGATGCGCCTATTGCAGCATCTATGCCAGTCCCATCTCCAACAAACTTGAGCCCTGAGATTTTCAAGATTTCCTTGATAGGCTCATAAGCCAAATCGTGAATATGCAAATAAGGCTTAGACTCCTCGTATTTGGTCTGATACACAGCTACTATTCCTACTCTTTTTCCCATTGCAGTCTCCTTTCTTTATGCAGTCAAGTTGTCTTTGCCAAATCCAAATTCATGGGAAATCTCAAGAGCAGCATCCTTTACCAAAGTAGAATACTCACTGACCTTGCCTGGAGTAAGCCGAGAGGCTAATGTTGAAATGCTTAGCGCCGCAATTACGTCACCCATGTAGTTTCTTATCGGAGCAGAGACCGAAGCGCACAGCTCGAAGCGTTCCTCCATACTCACCGCCACACCCCGTTCACGGATTTCATCAAGCTCTCTTTGCAGTTTCTCCTTATCTGTAATAGTGTAGGGTGTAAAGCTGGCTAACTTTAGCTCATTTATCAGCTCGTTCCTCCTCTCACGGGGCAGGTAAGCCAACAATACCTTACCTGACGCACCTGCATGAAGAGGACCCCGATCTCCAATGGCAATTACGTGCCTTGCACCCAAAGAACCCTCTATTCGCTCAATACAGACCCGATGGTCATGCTCAAGAACATAAATACTGATTGTTTCGTTGGTTCTACCATGCAGTTCTTTCATATAAGGTAAAGCTATAGACCTCAGCTCCATCTTCGATATGAGAGCACCGGCTAACTGTAAGACCATCCCGCCCAGGCGATATTTTCGGCTGGCTGTCGACTTGGCAAGCATGCCTTGGCATTCCAGGGAATATATCACTCGTGCCGCTGTGCTCTTGTTCATCCCTAGCTCCCTAGCGATCTGGGAAATACCAATCTCTGGTTCGCCCGAAGTGAATAAATTAAGAACATCTATAGCACGTTTAACCGATTTCAACATAGGCCTCTTCGATAGCAAGTTTCACCTTTTCAAGGAAAGCCATGCATCTTGCTAGCTATTACCCTTGACAAAATTGTCAAAATGTCGTATACTTTTTGTACCAAAATGTGAAATTATGATTCATTATAGCGCACAAACGAAGCGTTGTCAATCGATTAGAGGGGGAGGATATTTACTAATGTAGCTGTAAGGCTTGAGCCAGCCCTTTTTTGCCTGTAGCCCCGAGGTTTTAACCTCAGGAACTCGACCCTGAAGGGTCGAGGCTACATCGGTGGAT
>DTZC01000213.1 GCA_012961565.1 Dehalococcoidia bacterium | reverse complement strand
GACACAAACCCACCAAGGCTTATGCCCACTACTCCCACCCCGTCTTGGTCTATCTCCGCTGTGGCACGTGACCAGTCAATTATCTGGCGGACTTCAATTACAGAGAGCCGATAGCCTTCAAACCATTCCTCAGGAGTCAGCACTGGGAGGCGCTTCTTGACAACCTCCGCCATGCGGCTGGCATGGAACACTAGATACAGAATGAAACAAGCTACACCCTTTTTGACCAGAGCCCGCGCTAAGAACCGGCAGGGGACCAGGCTGCGGTCTCCCCATCCGTGAATGAGAATAACCAGCGGGGAGACATCTGTACCCCGCGGCCAGAAGTACTCACCGCGAGCCGTGTTATTTTCCTCGTATTGTGTGGGGCAGGCAGTGGGGAACTCGACGGTATAGCGCTGCCACTTTGAAGTGCTCTCCTTCAGGCACAGATTGAAGCGAGGCTCAGCATGCTGATAATAATACGGGTTCATTTCGGTAGCAAAAACAGCAATGCTTCCCCTTTCTGACCGAAGTCCTCACGCGACCTCAGTCGAGAAATGCACTGCAGTTCAGCCTGCTGGCAGGAACTTCACCAAACCGCACACTCACCACAGCAAATATTCACTCTAACAGGGCAGACAAGCTGCTCTCAATAACCGGCCCGGCTTCTATGTGCGCTCCCCCAGATAGCGGCGAATTATTCCTTGGGGGAGGCAACCGCCCACAGTGTCCGCACAGCGACGATAACCGCGGCTGGTGCCATCAGAGTAGCAACCAGACTGAGAATATTGTTAAGTATGCCACCTATTATCCCAATAGGCGCAAAGACACCGCCGACTACCACCAGAGCTACAATTGCCAGCAGCAGGGGTATAATCTCTCTGGCGGTGATATTGAGGGCGCCGATGATGATACCCAGGATTACCAGCACCAAAACAAGAACGGCATTCGGATCAGCACCCGTAATCCCATAGATGATGCCGAAGAGCAGGGCGAGCAGAAAACCCAGGGCAAATGCCACAAAACCAATAATACCCAGAACTTTACCCTTCATAATTCAGGCACCTCCTTTCTTTTGGCTTTTTCATTGTAACACAATATCTCGGTTTGTCAACCCTAGGCTTTTTTAACCTCGTGGCCCTCCTACGCTAGAATTATTTTCGGGAGACGGATCTGACCTGTTCAGCTTGAGGAGCATTGACTGCCTCGTGTACGCTGACGGTAGCCGTCTCCTCTTTTTATTCGCTTTAGTATTACGCCGCATCCTTTGGGACTTCACAGAGAAGTTAGGTATATTCACTATGCCATACTGGCGGTACGGCAAGCCATTCCTCGTGATGCCTATGAAGCAGAGCTCAGAGGAGCAAACAAGCCTAAACTGATTTAAGGTTGAACCGCACGAGGCAGGGATTTGAATCCCTGCTTCGTTTCTGTTGCACAAAACAAGCTTTTGGCTATCTAAACTTGGTTCCCCTGACTAGAACATCTCTTCATGGAGCTTCTCAACCCTTTTACAAATCTCTCCAAGGAGACGAAGTTATCCCTTATCTCCATATACTGAATTATCCTGCTACCAACAATAACCCCATCAGCAATGTGGGCGACCTGCCTTGCTTGCTCAGGCGTAGATATGCCGAAACCGACACAGATCGGCTGGGCAGCCACCCTCCTCACCTTGGCAACAAAAGCCTGTAAATCAGCAGGTAATCTGTCCCTTGCCCCAGTCACCCCAGTCACCGAAATCAGGTATATGAATCCCCGCGACCTCTCAGCAACCAGCTTAATGCGCTGTTCAGTGCTAGTCGGCGCCAAAAGATAAATGAGGTCAAGTCCCTGTCTTCGGGTGGTCACCTCCAGTTCGGAACCTTCCTCAGGAGGCAGGTCGGGGACAATCAAGCCATCAATGCCAGATTGACCACAGGCATTACAGAACTGTTGAAGACCATAACTAAAGACCGGATTAAAGTACGTCATAAACACTAGAGGCAGTTCCACCTTTTCCCTTAATTGTCTGGCTACTTTAAGGCAAATGTTGGCGGTTACTCCATTCTGTAGAGCTTGAAAGCTTGCCCTTTGTATGGTGATGCCGTCAGCCAAGGGGTCGGAGAAGGGTATCCCAAGCTCCACTATATCACAACCGCTACTGGCAAGAAGGGGGACTACCTGCAAGGTGGCTTCAATGCTGGGATAGCCTACCGTAACATAGGCTATAAGTGCAGTATGGTCAGTTTGCTTAAAGACAGAAGCAATTCGGCTCAAGGTTTCACCCTAGTGCTTCGGCAACGATATTTATATCTTTATCACCGCGTCCGGATAGGTTAACCACGACGATTTGTTCCCTATGTAAAGAGCTCGCTATCTTGGTAGCATAGAATAAAGCGTGAGCTGGCTCAAGGGCTGGGGCAATGCCCTCGGTGTTGCACAGCAGCTGAAAGCCTTCAAGCGCCTCCTCGTCACTTACCGCAACATAGGTGGTACGCCCGGTATCCTTGAGGTAGCTGTGCTCAGGACCAACACCAGGATAATCCAGTCCAGCAGATATGCTGTGTGTCGCCCTAATCTGCCCCTTGCTGTCCTGAAGTATATAAGATTTTGCCCCGTGGAGCACTCCTACCTCTCCCGCTACCAGTGAGGCAGCATGCTCACCGGTATCAAGCCCCCTCCCACCTGCCTCCACCCCAATAAGCTTAACACCCTCATCATTTAGAAATGGATAGAACATACCGATGGCATTACTACCACCACCGACACAGGCGATTATACAGTCAGGCAGACGCCCCACCTTGTCCAGCATCTGCTGCCTGGTCTCCTTACCAATTATCGACTGAAAGTCGCGCACCAGCAGGGGATAAGGATAGGGACCCACTACTGAGCCGAGAAGATAATATGTATTCCTGGCATTAGTCACCCAGTCTCTTATCGCCTCGTTGATGGCATCTTTTAGCGTCCGACTGCCACCAGAAACTGGCCTTACTTCAGCACCCATCAGCCTCATGCGAAAGACATTGAGGGACTGACGCCTCATGTCTTCTTCACCCATATAAAT
>DTZC01000212.1 GCA_012961565.1 Dehalococcoidia bacterium | reverse complement strand
TGAGGTATGCAGATTTCGAGACGATCACCCGCCGTTTCACCTGGAGCCAGGCCACCGATAATGATGACGTTATATTCGCTGCTGCCATTAAGTTACTCCATCGGGCTCTAGTGGAAGAACGGAAGCCGGTACGACTTGTTGGCGTTGAAGCCTCGAATTTGGTGGGTTACGGTAGACAGCTTTGCTTGCTCGAGTCTATGCCACAGCGACTGAGATGCTTGGACAAAGCGATCGACCGCATCCGCAAGAAATATGGCTTTACTTCCATCCAAACAGGGCGTACCCTGGCCCTTAAAGACATATTTGCTAGCCACAAGGGTGATTATGTGCTGGAGACACCTTCACTCACTCGGTAGACTTGCATTGGATGTGGATATCTTTTTCATGAGTAGCGCGAAAGGTGTTGCCCCGCTTTACTTGACGAGTGGTCATTTGTGTCCCTTGTCTGGTGACAATCAACGAAGTAAAAGGCTGTCCTTGTTTGACCGGTTCCGGTTGCAGGGAAGAGGTTGAGGCTTGTTTTTGACGTGGAGCAAGGCTTATAATTGTGGCTAACTGCGCACCAGCAAAGTCTGAGAAAGGAGTGAGAAGATGCCTCCATATGCTTTTTTCCGTAATAAATATGTGCCTCTTGCCGAGGCGAAAATCGGAATTCTGACTCATGCTTTGCACTATGGCACAGCTTGCTTCGACGGGATACGCGGAAACTGGAATGAGGAAGAAGAGCAGCTCTTTTTGTTTCGGGTCCGAGACCACTACGAGCGCATGCTTAAGGGCTGCCGCATTTTGAAGATAGACCTGCCGTATTCCATCGATGAACTCTGCCAGATTACGGTCAAGTTGGTGGAGAAAAGCGGATATCGGGAAGATGTCTATATACGTCCAGTGGCTTACAAAAGCTCTGAAGCTATTGGAGTTCGCCTGCATGACTTGGAAGATGACTTTTTTGTCATCATTACCACCTTACCTCCTTACCTCGATGCTGACAAAGGGGTGCGCTGCTGCACCTCCTCCTGGCGGCGTATTGATGATACCATGATTCCGGCGAGGGGTAAGATAACTGGCGTTTATGTAAATAGTGCTCTGGCTAAGACCGAAGCCAATGAGCGAGGTTTTGATGAAGCCATCCTGTTGAACTTCGACGGACATGTCTCTGAGGGGAGCGGTGAGAATATCTTTCTTGTCCTGGGAGATAAGCTGGTGACACCGCCGAGTTCTGATAACATCTTGATGGGGATTACCCGAGACACGGTGATACAAGTGGCGCGCAATGAACTGAACACGGAGACTGTAGAGAGGCCGATCGACCGCAGCGAACTGTATATCGCTGACGAGGCATTCTTTACTGGTACCGCTGCTCATGTGAGTCCTATTCTTGAAATTGACCACCGCCCTATAGGCAACGGTAAAGTGGGCAAGGTTACCAAGGAATTGCAACGGCTGTACTTTGATGTCATAAAGGGCAAAAACCAGCGATATCTGCACTGGTGTACCCCAGCATATTCTAAGCTCGTGGAGACAAAGCCTAGCCAGGTTAAAGACTAGCGACGATTTGTTTGAAGGGTCTTGAGCAGATAAAGCAGGCGGCTGCTTTCTTCCAGGGTTGTGGTGTAGTGATAAGCCTCTTCCAGTAATTGCCCCGCAGCAAAACTCCCGTGACCGCGTACCAGAACGATTTTGTGTGTTGCGAGTGCTTTGGCTATTTCTTGGGCAAGCTCTCTTGAGGTTATATCCATGTCCCAGCCCAGAACCGGCACTTTTGATAGCAGTAGCTTACCTTCGGTATCGCAAGGGACGATTTCTCTCTCAGAGAAGGACAGGGCGACTGCATAGGCGGGATGCGCATGTACAATGGCTGAAGCTGGAGTGTCCTTATAGATGGCACGGTGGACTGCCAATTCTGTTGCCGCCAGTGGAGTACAGCGGTCGTTCTTGTCTATCCCGGTCTCTACCAGGTCTTGCTCTGCTAGGCAACCAAGCATACAGCCCCGATGTGTGATGCATAACCGTTCGCCTAGCCTGACACTCAGGTTGCCGCTGTGAGAAGATACCAGCCCTCTGGCGCAGAGGTCACGGCCGACAGTCTGAAATTGGGAAATCAGCATCTGTCTGCTTCAAGTAATACACCAATCTTAGATTGAAAGTCAAACTGGGGCGTTTTATCAGTCTAGCTTGCGAATTACAGTGATAACTCTACCCTGAACCTCAATGTTGTCTGGGCTGGTGTAAATAGGTTGCATCTGAGAATTCGCTGGTTCTAGGCGGATGCGACCTGGCTCCTTGAACAGCCTTTTGAGGGTAACCTCCTTCTCCTCTTTAAGCCAGGCAGCTACCATATCCCCGTTTTCAGCATTGCTTACATTCTCCATCAAGACGATATCTCCATCTTTAATTAGTGCATCTATCATGGAATTACCTTTCACCCTGAGCCCGTAAACTTCCTGCTTGCCTTGTATCAATTCCTCGGTAACCTCTAGTTCTTCGGAAGCGACTGTGTTCCACGTCTCTGAGTTGGGGACGGGTATTGGTTCACCTGCAGCTATTTCGCCTATTATTGGTATGAAAATGGTGCCGCGGTGGCGATGGCGGTTGGCCAGCAGTTCAATGCCGCGGGATATATCTGCATGACGACGGATATAGCCTGCTGCCTCCAATTTAGCCAGGTTGTAAGTGACCACAGATGTTGAGCTTATTTCGCAGCCACTAAGGATATCCCTTATAGACGGTGGATACCCTCTGCTCTCCAGGAATGTCTTGATGAACCTGAGAATGCGTTTCTGTTTTGGTGACAACACGTTATGAACCATGGCGGACGCTGGAATGTTTCGTTAGGTTGCTTCGGTGCTGGTGATTTCTTTTTCGGCGGTGTTGGAAAGGCTGGCTTGGTTGAATTTTTTCATCAAGCGTGATTTGCGTCTGGCAGCCGTGTTGGGGTGGATGACTCCCTTTTTGGCAGCTTTATCGAGGGCGCTGATAGCAGCTCGTACGGCTTGTTCTGCTGACTCCAGGTCCTTATTGGCGATAAGCTTCTCCGCTCGGCTTGTAAGGGTCTTGGTAGCACTCCTGACCGACTTATTTCGCAGTCTTTTTCTTTCTGCTACACGTGCTGCTTTCAGTGCTGATTTAGTCTTGGGCAATCCTGACTCCTTTCTCTAATGGCCAAGGCTGACCTTCGCCTGATTGTTCCGGGTAACGTTTATGACGCTGCGCACAGCTTGAATTTTAGATAGTAGTTGAGTTAACTGTGCCATGTCTGTGATTTCAAGAGTAGCAAATATCGAGGTAACCGTGTTCTGATATGTGGTGCTCATGCCAGCTATGTTTACCTTCGCTTCAGCAATAACTGTGGTAATGTCCCGAAGCAGCCCCACTCTATCCCAGGCATCAACCTGGATATCTACAGGGTAGACGTCCTGCACCTTTCCCCAGGCTACTTCGATAAGCCGACTCTTATCCTCTACATTTATGACGTTAATACAGTCCTTGCGATGTACGGTGATGCCATGACTACGAGTAATATAACCTATAATAGGGTCGCCGGGCAAGGGCTGACAGCAACTGGCCAGGCGGGTGAGGAGGTCCCCCACCCCCAGGACTTCAATTCCGGCTGTAGCTGTTTTTCTGGAGGGTGGTGCTTTGGCTACCGGTGGAATCTCTTCGGGTTCCATGGCCAGCTTGAGTGCCAATTGATGGGGTGTAATCCCACCGTAGCCAATAGCTGCTAAGAAATCATCAGCATTTTCATAATTGAAGAGGTCTGCCGTCTCCTCGATGTTGGGCAGAGTTATACCCAACCGCTTCAATTCCCTATCCAGAATCTGCCTACCTCGTTCTATGTTTTGTGTTCGTTCCTGTTTCTTGAACCACTGACGGATTTTCTCTCGGGCATGGGAGGTCTTGACAAAGCCTAGGTCGGGGTTAAGCCAGTCTAAACTAGGTCCCTTGCCTGTTTTTGCTGTCATGACCTCTACAATATCGCTATTCTTGAGTTCGTAATTTAGGGGAACCAGCTTCCCGTTTACCTTAGCGCCTATACAATGATGACCAAGCTCGGTGTGGATACGGTAAGCGAAATCCAGTGGTGTAGCCCCTTTGGGCAAAGCTTTTATCTCACCTTTAGGAGTATAGACGAAGACTTGGTCAATGAAGACCTCGGTTTTCAGTGATTCCAGAAATTCCTCGCTGCCAAGTTCGCTTTGCCACTCGATTAGCTGGCGTAGCCAGGCTATCTTATCCTCAAAGTGGGTATCTTGAACAGCACCTTCCTTATAGCGCCAGTGCGCAGCTATACCGAAATCAGCAGTCCGGTGCATATCATACGTTCTGATTTGTATTTCCAGCGGAGTTGTGCCCTGACATAATACGGTGGTGTGTAACGATTGATAACCATTATCCTTGGGGTTGGCAATAAAGTCATTGAACTCCTCAGGAAGCGGATGCCACAAGTTGTGGATGACGCCCAGCGCTTTGTAGCAGTCTGGAATTGTATCTACTAGTACTCGGATGGCAAGCAGGTCATGAATATCGCTGAAGTCTTTGCCCTGAGCTGCGTATCGATTCATTTTAGTGTAGACGCTGTAGATGTGCTTTGGTCTGCCAATGATATCTGCCTCTATACCAGCCTTGTCTAGCTCGCGCTTCAGTATTTGCGTAATTTCTGCTATGAAGCTCTCCCGTTCTGCGCGACGGGTGGCTATCAGCCGAGCCACTTTATGGTATTGCTTGGGCTCTAGGTAGCGGAAAGCAAGGTCTTCCAACTGCCATTTTAACTGCCAGATGCCTAGGCGGTGAGCTAGTGGAGCGTATATTTCCAGCGTCTCTTGTGCAATGCTGCGTCGCTTTTCGGGGGTGAGTGCTCCCAGAGTGTGCATATTATGTAGCCTGTCGGCTAACTTTATGAAGACCACTCGCAGGTCTTCAGCAATGGCAATCAACATCTTTCGTAGATTTTGAGCCTGAGATTCGCGTTTGCTGGCTTCGCCCCTCCGCCATGAGAGCTTGCTCAATTTTGTGGTACCGTCGACAAGTTTGGCTATTTCAGTACCGAATTTAGCCTCGATATCAGTTAAGGGTATTTCACAGTTCTCAGGCACATCGTGGAGCAGAGCTGCTGCTAGGGTGGCAGCATCCAGTTGAAGGTCAGCCAGCATTATGGCTGTCTGTACCGGATGCTCTAAGTAGGGGGCACCAGACCTTCGCACCTGCCCTTGGTGGGCATTCAGAGCAAACTCGTATGCTGCCTTGACCAGAGCTACTTTCTCAGGGGGCAAGTACTCTTTGATTTTGGTGAAAAGGGGATCAGCCTCCATTGCCATCCTGCTATGTCTGTATGATAATGCAAACAGCGTTACAGATGCAAATTCGACTGTAGATATTGTCTGGCATAGTGTGAAGCAAGGCTCGGCCTTTTCCATGGGGGGAATCGAAAAGGCATAGTTACATTCAGCTAGTGGAGCCGGGCTGGTTCACATAGATTGGAGAGGCTATAATAGGGCCATTATGAAATAGACTGGTGAATAGAATTGCTCCGGTGTATTCGCCCAGAACAATGCATCTTAGTATTTGTGAGCAAGTTCAGTTGCTCGTGGGCTGACCGTTTGCAGATGTGGATGGTGTGAGGTCTTCCAGATTAAACTAAGTAGTGTTTTCAAAATCAAACTGAGAGGTGAAAGGTAAAATGGAAGGAACGAGTCGGAAGATGGGCAAGCTTCGATACAGGACAGTGGAGATCCCTAAGCTTGTCCGTGGTGTAGCAAGAGACTGTACTCAACTGATAGGGAATACACCTCTGGTCAGGCTCAACCGTGTAACAGAGGGTGTGCGAGCTGAGGTGGTGGCAAAGCTTGAATTTTTCAATCCCCTGGGGAGCGTCAAGGATAGGATTGGAGTTGCGATGATTGTGGATGCTGAAGAGAAGGGGCTGATTGGTAAAGATACCGTGATTGTTGAGCCTACAAGCGGTAATACTGGTATTGCTTTAGCCTTTGTCTGCGCTATCAAAGGGTACAGGCTTATTCTTACTATGCCCGATACTATGTCTCTGGAACGGAGAAAACTCCTTTCTGTTTTGGGTGCTGAACTGGTGTTAACGCCAGGAGTTGAGGGAATGCCTGGTGCGGTGAGAAAAGCCGAGGAGTTAGTAGCCAGCAATCCCAGCTATTTTATGCCCCAGCAGTTCAAAAACATGGCAAACGTTGAGATACATCGTCTGACTACTGCCGAAGAGATATGGACTGATACTGATGGTAGGGTAGACATTCTAGTTTGTGGCATAGGCACCGGTGGCACTATAACTGGTGTAACTGGGGTGTTAAAGCAGAGAAAGCCCGGGTTCAAGGCCGTTGCTGTTGAGCCCTTTACCTCTGCTGTTCTTTCTGGTGGCAAATCCGGAGCGCATAAGATTCAGGGCATTGGTGCTGGCTTTATCCCTGAAATCCTGAGGCTGGATTTGATTGATGAGGTTATTAGAGTCACTAGTGATGATGCTGGCACAATGGCAAGAAGGCTGGCTAGCGAGGAGGGCATACTGGCGGGCATATCTTCGGGTGCGGCCACTTGGGCGGCAGTCCAGGTTGCTAAAAGACGGGAGAATAAGGACAAGTTGATTGTGGTGATTTTGCCTGATACGGGCGAGCGGTATTTGAGCACATGGCTGTTTGAGGAACAGTTCGGCTCTGTTTCTTGACAGTAGGATAACGTCAGCCTGGGAGCGGGGGCTTGTTTCTTGGTAGGGGTGGGCGATAATAATGAACCGGGAGAATTCCTTGATCGTCCCATTTTGGGCAAGCCTTTTCACCACTTTGGAGAAATGTGCTACACTGAAGACAGCGTGGTCTTTTAACGAGAAAGCTTTTCATAACATTCTTAGAGAGAACCAGTTATTGGATGGCGGGTGAATATGGCGAGGATAATCGCGGTCTGTAGAAGTGACCAGAAGGGGACAAAAAAACAGAACATAGAAGAGGGGTTTCTCAGGGAGGACTTCGGACTTGTTGGTGATGCACATGCCGATTGCTGCACGCACAGACAGGTGAGTCTGCTTGCTATAGAAAGTATTGATAAGATGCGAAATTTAGGTTTGGACGTTGGCCCCGGTGATTTTGCGGAGAATTTGACCATCGAAGGATTAGACCTGATGTCACTGCCGGTTGGTGCACGTGTTTCTGTAGGGGAAGAGGTCATCTTGGAAATCACCCAAATCGGCAAGGAATGCCATGTCGGTTGTGCTATTTTTCGTCAGGTAGGCAAGTGTATTATGCCCAAGGAGGGAGTGTTTTCCAGGGTTATTCGCGGTGGTACCGTTAAAGTAGGTGACTGCGTAGAGATAAAGAGCTTGGCGGACAAGACAAGGCGGCTCTCTATATGGAGGGTTACCCAACAGGGCAGGAGTTCTGTTGACGACACCGTGGTTAGAGAATTTTCTCTCACCATAGTGTTGAACGGTCAGGAACTTGTGACCTTGCTCTGCTCACCCGCAGATTTGGAGTACCTGACTGCAGGCTACCTCCTTTCACAAGCACTGATTGTGGATAAAGATGATATCAGAAAGATGGTTGTAGGTGTTGGGGAAGGTGTAGCTTGGGTGGAGACTGTAAGGTCTGTTGATGTATCGGTTAGACCTGTTCTAGCTTCCAGCGGAGCAAAGGATGCTGTGTGCCACACTATCCCGAAGGTCAACGCCAAACCTGAAACAAAAGTTTCGACACATCAGGTTTCCCGCTTGATGAAGGATTTCATGCAGAAGTCGAAGGTGTTCAAGGATACAGGTGGTGTTCACAGTGCTGCTCTGTGTGATACGGCAGGGATTTTGGTTTTCAGTGAGGACATAGGTAGACACAATGCGATAGATAAGGTATTCGGGCGGTGCCTTTTGGAAGATATAATAACGGAGAATCGTCTTATGGTCACCAGCGGCAGAGTTTCATCTGAGATATTGCTGAAAGTGGCGCGGAGAAATGTGCCCATACTTGTCTCAAAAGCTGCCCCCACCGACTTGGGCGTTAAGCTGGCTGATGATTTAGGCGTGACTCTCGTCGGGTTTGCTAGAGGGAGAGCGATGAATGTTTATTCGCATGATTGGAGGATAGTGGCTGATGAATGACAGAGATAAAGAGCTGGCAGAGAGAATCCTGAGCCTTAAGGAGCGAAGAAATGCTGTGATACTCGCCCATAATTACCAGTTGGGCGAAGTCCAGGATATCGCCGATTTTGTCGGTGATTCTCTAGAATTGAGCCAGAATGCTGCCAAAACCGATGCCAATGTCATAGTCTTCTGTGGCGTTCATTTTATGGCAGAGACCGCTTCTATTCTCTGCCCTGGCAAGACTGTCTTACTTCCAGACATGAATGCTGGTTGTCCAATGGCTGAGATGATAACTGCCGAACAGTTGCGAAGGAAAAGGGGAGAGAACCCAGGGGCTACAGTGGTCTGTTACATCAACTCTACTGCTGATGTTAAAGCGGAGTCGGATGTCTGCTGTACGTCTGCTAATGCGGTCAGGGTCATAGAGAGCTTGGGTGCGGACGATATACTGTTTGTCCCGGACCAGTATCTGGGACACTACATCTCAACAAAAACTGGTAGAAAGATGGCTCTCTGGCCTGGTTTTTGTCCCACCCATGCCCGGATATTGCCTGAACATATTACTAGAGCCAGGGAGGAGTATCCTGGAGCTAAGGTGGTGGTTCATCCTGAATGCACGCCTGGCGTGATAGCTCTCGCTGACGAAGTAATGAGCACCAGCGGGATGGTAAGATTTGCTCGAAGAGATGACATTGCGGAAATGATTGTCGGCACAGAGTTGGGGATAGTATACAGGCTTAAAAAAGAAAATCCCGGCAAGCGGTTCATTCCTGCCTCGGAACAAGCCGTGTGTCCTAATATGAAGCTGATAACTCTGGAGAAAATCCTCTGGTCTTTAGAGAAAATGACACCCGAGGTCAAGGTCTCAGGAGAGATACGCTTGCGGGCAAAAGCAGCCGTGGACAGGATGCTAGAAATAGGGAGGAGCGATTGAAAGAGACTGGCGCCATCGTCATTCTAGTTACCACCAGCACTAAGGATGAGGCTCGTAAAATTGCTGACCTGGTGCTCAGCCAGAGAAAGGCTGCCTGTATAAATGTTATGACGGGGGTAGATTCCACCTTCTGGTGGCAGGGCAAGCTGGATTCAGCTCAGGAGAGCGTTCTCATTATCAAGACCAAAGCCTCTTTGCTGGCGGAAATCATCGACCTGGTTAGGGTTATGCACAGCTATACAGTCCCGGAGATTATCGCCTTGCCTATTGTCGGGGGCAACGAAGATTACTTGAGGTGGATAGACGAGGAGACCAGTGGATAAGGGTGTAGCAACGGCTAGGGGGCATGACTGTGTGAGTCCTGACACTGAAGCCTCGTGCAAAGGAATCTGGCTGTTTATGAGAGGTTCAGTATATCCAGCAGTTGGGGCAGACTCTGTATGATAAAATCGGGTTTCTGTTCAACAGTATCTATGGAAGCAGGATAGCGGTCATTCCATTTGAACCACACGCTTGTCATTCTCAGCCTGTTGGCGCCAACAATATCTGTGTCAATTCTGTTGCCTACCATGACTGTATTTTCAGCTTCGACTCCAAGATCTTTCAATGCCACTTCAAAGATCTCCCTGTCAGGCTTCTCAATACCCAGCTCGCCGGAAATCGCCATGGCATCGAAGTAGCGTTTCAATCCCGTGCTGGTTATTATGTTCCTGACACTAGCAGCATTATCGTCATTAGCTATGAGACCTATTTTGTATCCCGTAGTAGTGAGCTTCCTGAGAACCTCGAAAGCGCCGTCGAGGACCTTAGCGGTAATTGCCTGTCCTGAGCTATCGTGATTAACTGTTTCTTCAGCGATAAGCGTATCTCCTAAATCAAAACAAACAGCTTCTATCATGGTATTTTTTCAATCAGGTCGGTTTGGCTATGCTATCGCAGCGATCGGATGTAGCGCTCATCGTTTTACCAGCGGGCTGCCTCTGGGCACTTTTGATAGTTCACTTGATGACATGGCGGGTTGGACTGTGCCCCAAGATACTTGTTTTTCTGTATCTGGCTGTGCTCTGGGGAAAAGTTCAGCCTCTATTTTTTGATAAAGACATAATGTTGCCTGGACTGCTCTCTCCCAGGAAAAGCGCATCACCCTTTCAAATCCCTTTCCAATGAGTTTGCTCCTGAGGGCTGGTTCGGTAGCAAGCCGGTGCATTAGCCGCGCTAGTCTTAGGCTGTCACGGGGTGGGAAGAAAAGGGCAGCGTCACCTGCCACTTCGGGCAATGAGGACGAGTCTGCCGCAATCACCGGGCAGCCACAAGCCATAGCCTCAAGCAAGGGCAATCCAAAACCTTCATAGAGAGATGGCATGACCAGGGCAATAGCCGAGGAATAGTACATTGCTAGCTCTGCATCTGAGGCGTTGTCCACAAAAATCACATCGTTATCCAGCCCCAGGCGTTTTATCTCGCGGAGTGTAGCTCGGCGGAACTCGATTGTCCTGCCTGCGTTGCCCACCTTCACCAACTTTAGGTCGGGTGTGACGTTGCTTCTTTTTAGTAGAGAAAATGCTGCCAATAATGTGCTAAGGTTCTTTCTTGGTCGTTCTGCACCTACGTAGAGCAGGTATGGAAAGTCGTACCGTCTGCCTATCACAGGCTTGAATACATTACGGTCGACCCCGTTGTAGATTACGGTAATCTTTGCTGCTGGTATGCTCAGATACCGTATCAGGTCCGTCTTAGTGCAATTGGAAACTGCCACTATGTGCCGAGCACGCTTGATCCCTAGGATGTCGAGCTTTAAGCCCACTTTCTCGGGGAATGTCTCCTTGGCGAAGGGAAAGCACAGCCTGACCAGGTCATGAACGGTGATTATGTATGGTTTCCCTAAACACAGACCATATCTACCAAAATGCTGACTGGTGAAGTGAATTAGATGGGGACTCTGCCTCAGATTGTTCAGGAGCTCAAAGGACTGGTGCAAGGAGAGGTAACGCCGTGTCTCGACCGTGGGTACCCTTATCCGTTTGGCTAATTCCTTGCTGTAGCGGTCGATCCCGGAGCTCTCAAGCGTAGTTACCAACGCTATCACAGCTTCCACCTCCTATTTTTGATACACAGAGAGCCTCTGAAGTGCCAGAGTCCACTAAAGTGGGTCTATTATAATGTTAGCTCGTCAGCGGCATTTCGTCAATTCGTGGGAAGCTGTGTATAGTGTATGTAAACCCAATTCAGGCGTCCAATTCAAGCAGACGTCCTTAATATTAAGGCTGGTCTAATCTTAATATTATCTGTTTGGGTAAAGGAGGAAGTTATCGCCAGCGTCTAGACTCTAGCTTTGGGTTCCATGTATTCATCGGGCTAGGGTGCGGATTGACCACTATTCCTGAGAGTGTATGACTAGGAACTCGGTGGTCAATCCGCATCTGCCGTGCTAGGGCCAACCGGGTTTCAAGGTATTTTGGTATGCAGTTATGAGGTCCGCTTTCCTCATTGCTAGTTTGCCATCGGTAATTTCATATGGCACCTCTGCTTTGGGGAAATCAACGCACGCCCCTCTGATTCCATCGCCGGTTTTTGCTTCGAAGAGAGTGGCACACCTATCGCATACTAAGATGTCGTTATCAAGGGAATAACCTATCGAACGGCATGGTGGACAAACATTTGCCCGGACGTGGACTGCGTCGTCTAATACATATGCCATGAAGGCCAATTCGCCAGTCTGCGTTTGCAAGTTGAAGTGGATGATCCGATTGTCCTTAATTGTTCGCAAGTGAATTGCAATCATGTCGCCGTCTACCTGTGGCTCAATCCACTTTGCCCTCATAGGTCCTTCAGGCTTTGGTTTCGGGCTTGGTGTTGGGGTAGACGCTGGTGCTGGGGTTGAAGCAGGTGCTGGCATTTCAGCAGGTTTGGAAGTTGATGCCGGGCTAGTACAGGCAATAGCAGCCAGCATCATAATGGCCAGTAC
Organism: Dehalococcoidia bacterium; assembly: GCA_012961565.1. Lineage (GTDB taxonomy): Bacteria > Chloroflexota > Dehalococcoidia > GIF9 > UBA5629 > DTZC01. Next base: position 5,118 of record DTZC01000212.1, on the reverse strand, counting down.
TGCAGCTGTTGCTGATTTTTTTAACATCTGTTCATTTCTCCTCTCGTTATTCGATTGAATTAAGTGCTGTCAAAAATTGTGATTTCATTTCCATGTCCTAATGTTTTTGAGGCGACTACCACTCTCGGTGGCGCTATGCGGAGTGCTCGAAGGAATGGAGGTGCTCGCTCCACAGCCACTGCAGATTGAGTTCTCCGCCCAGAATTATCATGTTTTGACATCATTATCTTGCTCCTGTTCTCTGTCTCGGTCTTGCTGGTTCTTGTTTGGCCTTTTCTATGATTTTCCCATCCTGCAGTACTACGATTTCTTTAGCGTGCTTGGCTATCTCGGGATCATGCGTAACCATTACTATGGTGTGCCCTTCTTCATTCAGATGATCGAACAAGCTTAATATTTCCCTTCCCGTTCTCCGATCCATATTTCCCGTTGGCTCATCTGCCAAGATGAGCTCTGGGTCATTAACCAGTGCTCTAGCGATGGCTACCCTTTGCTGCTCACCGCCGCTTAATTGGTTGGGCTTGTGTCGAGCTCTTTTGTCCAGTCCCACTCTTTTCAATATGTCCATAGCTTTCTCCGTCCTGTTGCTTATCCCGCAAAATGTCAAGGGCAAGAGGACGTTTTCCAATGCAGTAAGTGATGGGAGCAGGTGATATTGCTGAAAGACATAGGCTATCTTCCCCCTTCTAACCTCAACAAGTGCATTTTCGTCCAGATTGTCAATGCGTTTTCCGCCTAGAATCACTTCACCAGCGGAAACACGGTCTAAACCACCGATGATATTCAAAAGAGTCGATTTTCCGCTACCAGATGGTCCCATGACAGCAATAAAGTCACCGCTGTTCACTTTTAGAGAAACATTGTCCAAGGCAACTACCTTGGTTGTCTCCTGGCCATAAACTTTTGATACATTCTTGACTTCTAGCATGGCACTTACCTTACAGAGCTCTGAATGAGTCGGCAACCTTGACCTGCGTTGCTCGGAATGCGGGATATACAGCGGCTACGACAGCAACAAGGACAGCTACCATTAGTGATATAAGTAAATACTGGGGCACATAAGCGATGGCTATTCCTTCAAAAATGAGCGGACCAATAATGTATGCTAATAGGGTTCCAGCGATATACCCAACAATCCCACCAAGTATCCCGATAATGATAGCTTCGTAGATGAAGATCTTAATTATCTGACCATGGGAGGCACCTACTGCCCTCATTATTCCGATATCTTTGACCCTCTCGTGTACTGAGGATATCATGGTGTTAAGAACACCAAACAGCCCGACAACGAGTGTAATTCCGGCCAAAGCCAGCATGAACTTACTCAGCTTCTCCATCATGCCCATCTCACCTTCAGCCACCTGTTTCACAGCTACCGCTCTAACTCCAGGAATATTCTGATTTATTCTGTCAGTAATGGTCTCCACAGGGCAGGCGTTACATAGGGCCCGAATATCAACTGAAGAAACCATCCCCTGTTTGCCAAATGCCTGTTGTGCCCTCTGTATAGGAATGAATATCAGGTAATCGTCGTTTGAGCCTGTCTCCTCAAGGATACCGGTTACAGCCACATCGTTACCATCAGTGAGCATAATCATGTCACCTACCTCAAGCTTCAATAACTCAGCAGCCATCGCTCCAACTAAAGCTTGGTCTGGGGCATTGAGGTAATCACCGTCCCTGACCCTCCACCATGGTTTGATTTTGCTCTCTTCTTGGGGCTCGATGCCGACCACCATTACCGGCATTCCGTTCACCTTGGTGTTGGTATACAGCTTGGGAGCGATGGTGGCGATGTTGCCTTCGTTGTTGATGCCCAGCCCTCGCCTTATTTCATCATCTGTAATTTGTCTGATGTGGCGCAGTTTTTCTACGGGGATATAGTTTTCACCTATGGTTAAAGTTGCAAGCATCAGGTCTCCCAGTCGCAAGTCTAGATTGCTTATTGCTGGCATAACAATAAGATTGGGACCATACTTTTCTAGCTGGTTGTAAATTCTTGCTTGAGCAGCATGGGCAACCGTCAATATGCCAACGACTGTCATGACACTGACGACTACGCCTAGAGCAGCATAGGCTACGCGTCTTTTTCTCCGCAATACATCTTTGATAACCATCTGATATAGCTTCACTAGACCACCTCTCTTCGGAGAAATTGATTTCAGCTAGCATATTATGGGGCATAAAAAAATTTGTTTCTTGTCTTAACCTGTCCGGTCTGAAATGCTAGCAGACTTTATATTTGGTACACTGTTTCCGAAGGCGCAGTTTTAGATTTATGCCTTTCTACCAAGTCCTGCAAGGTTATAGAATCCAGGACTCCATTCATGGCCTGCTTTAGCTCGCTCCATACATCGCGGGTGACACAAGAACTGGAGCGAGGGCAGCTCTCTGGAATATCGACACAATCAACCGGGGTAGTGGAACCTTCAAGCAGGCGGATGATTTCACCGAGCTTTATCTCATGCGGAGACCTAGTTAACCAGATACCACCGCGGGCACCTCGTCTGCTCTTTACTATTCCCGCTGCGATGAGCGGCTTTATCAGATGCTCAAGGTAAAGAAGGGAAACCTGCTGATTATGGGCTACATCCTTTAACTGGATGGGCTGCTGTCCTCGTTGAAGAGCCAGCTCCAGGAGTAGCCTGGTCCCATATCGTGCTCTGGTAGATAACCTCATCTCCTCCTCATATTGTTGACTAATTGGGTCAACAAAGTATACAATAAGCTGGAAAGTCTGTCAAGTCTTTCAGGCTGCTCATTTGGATTTTTGAAACGCGACTTGTGGCACTGAAATGCCAGGGGGAAGTGTATCTGTTATAATGTACCGTCTAGGGGAGGTTGGTTGTTGTATAAAGCACCTCGGGGCACTTCGGACATTTTGCCCGGAGAGCAACGCTACTGGAGATATGTGGAACAAAAAGCTGCTGTCTTGTGCCAGCTTTATGGGTATCAGCGTCTTGACACTCCTGTGTTCGAGGACGTCGGTCTGTTCACGCGTAGTATAGGGGAGAGCACTGATATCGTTACCAAGGAGATGTATATTTTCAATGACCGGAGTGGTAATACGCTAGCTTTGAGACCTGAAGGCACGGCGCCTGTATGCCGGGCTTATCTGGAGCACGGGCTGGATAATCTTCCTCAGCCAGTAAAGCTTTACTATCTGGCTGCTATCTTTAGGTATGAGCGTCCACAGGCAGGGCGCTACCGGCAGCACTACCAGTTCGGCTTTGAGGCTATTGGTGAGGCTGACCCAGCTCTTGATGCTGAGGTTATCCAGATGGCATGGCAGTTTTTCCAATCTCTCGGCATCACCGGTCTTGCTCTTTATCTCAACAGTATCGGGTGTAAGGCATGCCGTCCGCTCTATCTGGAGGGTCTTAAACGTCATTATTCGGGGCATCTAGCTGGCTTGTGCCCGGACTGCAGGTTGAGGTTTGAACGAAATCCTTTGCGCTTGCTTGATTGCAAGAAGCCGGCCTGTTATGGTATGGCTGAGGCAGCACCAAGGAGCCTTGATTATCTTTGCCCGCAGTGTGAAGAGCATTTCGAAGCCGTCCAGGCATACTTGAATGCTTCGAAACTTCCCTTTGAATTGAATCACAGGCTGGTGCGTGGTCTGGACTATTACACCAGAACTGTTTTTGAGGTTCAGCCTTCTCAGGGGGGAGCCCAGAGCGCATTGGGAGGTGGCGGGCGCTACGATGACCTAATTGAGGAACTTGGAGGCAGACCTACTCCTGCTATTGGCTTTGCTGCAGGCATGGAGCGGGTGGTGCTTAGCCTGAAACAGCAGAAGGTGCCGGTGTCCAATTTGCCCTGCCCCAGGGTCTTTGTGGCTTATGTGGGACGGGAAGCCAAGCTGGAGGCGGTGAAGATTGCTGCTGCACTGCGCAGGGATGGCGTATCGGCGATAATGGCTACCGGCGATAGAAGCTTGAAAGCCCAGCTGAGGCAAGCCAACAGCCTTAATGCTGATTACACAGCCATCATCGGTGAGGAGGAGGTGAAAAGGCAGGCTGTGACTTTACGCAATATGATAACCGGGGAGCAACAGTCTGTCTCGCTGGCACAGCTGCAGGAGTTGCTCCTAGTCAGAGAGTAGAAAGGTCGGTTGTGGGTGCTGTGTGAAGCTTTTGCCCCACCGGCTTGGCTTTTCAAGATTGAAAACTACAGTAGTGGACTGGAGGAAAGGGTTTGATTATGGAAATCGATCCCGCGCATTAGCGGCAGGAGGGCAGCATGGACGAAGTTGTTATCTCTAGGGCGATAGTCGAGAGTTACTTTAAAGACCTGCTTGGCTCGATGGATGTAGATGTAGCTATAGTGGGAGCCGGACCATCTGGCATGACTGCGGGCTATTATTTGGCGATGGGCGGGATAAGGGTGGCTATATTTGAAAGGAGACTGAGCGTCGGTGGAGGTATGTGGGGTGGCGGCATGATGTTCAATCGCATTGTAGTCCAGAGCGAAGCAAAGGAAATCCTGGACGAGTTGGGCATATCTTGCAAGGAGTATCAGGAGGGATATTATACTGCTGATGCCATAGAGGCAGCCTCAACGCTTTGCTCCAAGGCAGTCAAGGCAGGGGCAAAAGTGTTCAATCTGCTCAGCGTTGAAGATGTGGTGATTCGCCAGGATGATAAGATAACCGGACTAGTGCTAAACTGGAGTGCCGTATCTCTGGCAGACCTTCATGTGGACCCGCTGGGTGTTAGGGCTAAGCTGGTTATAGATGCCACGGGTCATGATGCTGAGGTGTGTCGCATAGTTGCCAGGAAAACCGGCATTAGATTAGAAATTCGCGGCGAAAAATCCATGTGGGCTGAAGTGGGTGAGCGAGAAATAGTGGAGAATACCAGGCTGGTCTGTCCCGGTCTTCTTGTTGCTGGCATGGCAGTCAATGCTGTCTTTGGCTCCCCCCGTATGGGGGCGATTTTTGGTGGTATGCTGCTTTCGGGAAGAAAGGCTGCCGGACTGGCTATGGAGTTATTGAGAGAAGGCTGATAAACCGCTGGTGGTCTCTGCTTGAAAGGGAGGTTTGATATGGAGAAGACAATTGCTGAGATAAACGAAAAGATAAAAAAAGGGCAAGCAGTAGTGGTCACCGCTGAAGAG
>DTZC01000211.1 GCA_012961565.1 Dehalococcoidia bacterium | reverse complement strand
GGTGAAAATGAGCTCAGAGGCAGGGGGGTTACTTATTGTGCTACCTGTGATGGTCCGCTTTTCGCCAGTATGAAGGTCGCCATAATCGGGGGTGGTAACTCAGCACTGGAGTCTGTTGATGACATGGTCAAAATTGCCGAGCATGTTTATCTACTATCGCTAACTCCACTTACTGGCGACCAGGTGCTCATCGACAGGGTGAAAGGTGTCCACAACCTAACGATGTTTCTGGAGCACGAAGTCCTGGAAATAATAGGAGACGGGCTCGTCAGCGGCATAAGGATAAGGGACTTAAAGACCAAGCAGGAAAGGACGTTGCAGATCGGCGGCGTCTTTATTGAAATCGGGCTCATTCCCAATTCAGAGCTGGTCAAAGGGCTGGTCTCACTCAACCATGTCAGTGAAATCGAAGTGAATTGTAACAATGAGACCAGTGTCCCCGGTCCCTTTGCCGCCGGTGACGTAACCAATGTCCCCGAGAAGCAGATAGTGGTAGCTGCCGGGGAGGGAGCCAAGGCTGCCCTTCAAGCTCATAGATATCTGCAAAGGCTGGACTGAGAGGCAATTCCCGAAATTAGGAGCACACCGCTATTTATGTTAACCTATTGGAGTGAGACTAATGCAGCTAAAAGGGAGCAACACGGAGGAGAAACTGCGCCGAGCTTTTGTTAGAGAGCTACACGCCCGTGCCAATTACACATACTTTGCCGATGCTGCCAGGCAGGCGGGACTGGAGCAGGTAGCCGATCTGTTCTCAGCTACAGCTCAAAACGAAGCTGAACATGCTGCGCATGAGTTCACTTTCCTCGGTGGGGCTGGTGACACCATATCAAATCTGAAGCTGGCAATTGAGCGTGAATATGAGGAGGCGACTAAGCTATACCCTGAGGCAGCACAGGTAGCTGAAGAGGAGGGATTCAAAGAAATCGCTGAGTTCTTCAACCGTATGAGTAAGGTTGAGGCGAAGCACGAAAAGAACTTCCTCGAATTGCTGGAAGCTGTTGACAGCGGTAGCACAATAAAAGGCAGGACAGTGGGACATTCGACAATCGAGATGGCACAACTGATGCTGCCCCACCAGACGAACCCTGCCGGTTTTGTTCACGGGGGAGAGTTAATGAAGTTAATGGACAACGCTGCTGGCGTGGTCGCTGCCCGCCACAGCCGTGCCAATCCAGTTACCGCTATGGTGGAGGACATCAATTTCCTTAATCCTGTGCGGGTCGGTGATTTGGTGCTGGTTCACGGGAAAATCACCTTTGTCAGCCGCTCGTCCATGGAGGTAAAGATCGACGTCGAGACGGAGAATCTTTTCACCGGTCAACGCCAGCAGGCACTTAGTGCCTACTATGTTATGGTAGCAGTTGACCTTGGAGGCAAGCCGGTGGAGGTGCCACCTCTAATAGTGACTACCGAGGAGGAGGAAAGGTTTTTCGCCGAGGGCCTGACTAGATATCAGGCTCGTAAGACAAAGGGGAATAAGGGTATGAACAGGTGAGCAATGCCCAGACGGAGCATTTCATTGAATCCCCGCAACGTCGGTGAGATTGAGGGAGCTGATGGCATCGGCGAAGAGGGTAATCCGGTATGTGGCGATATGATGACCTTTTACATTAAGGTGGAGGATAATCGTTTTCAAGACGTGAAATTCAAGACTTTCGGCTGTGGCGCCACGGTTGCTGTGTCTAGCATAGTCAGTGAAATGGCAAAGGGCAAGACTTTGGAGGAGGCTCTAAAAATCACTCCCAGTCTGGTAGCTCAAGAACTGGAAGGACTGCCTAAGAATAAATATCATTGCTCCAATCTGGGAGCTCAAGCACTGAAGAAGGCAATCCGTGACTATGCCCAGAAACGGGGAATTGCCATTGAGGGTCTGCAAGAGAAAGGAGAAAAGATGGATGAACAAGGCTAAAGAGGAAACTGGAGTGCGGGATAACGGTGCTGGACAAAAATGCTGCCCGGTGCCCGAAATGTGGCAAGCCACTGGGATGAAGAGGTAATTTTTCATTTAGGAGCCGAGGATGAAAATAGATGAGGCACTAGATTGTATTGGACTTTATTGCCCCATGCCCATCGCTCATACTGCCAAAAAAATGAAAGAGCTGAAGGCTGGGCAGGTGCTGGAAGTGCTCTCTGACGACAGGGGTATAAAAGAAGATATGCCCAACTGGTGCAAGATGACAGGTAACGAGCTTCTGGATATCAAAGAGGAGAATGGGGTCTATCGGGCCTTTGTCAAGAAGTCCGGCTAAACAGGCTCATGGGCAATGATGGAACAAACATTGGGGGATGACATGGAAGATGAGCATGCCAAGACCTTAAGTGCGCTCAGGTTCGCTATTCAGATGGAGATAGACGGCAAGCAGTACTATCGGAAAGCCAGCCAGAAAAGTTCCAGCAGGGCAGGCAGGGAGCTTTTTGAATGGCTAGCCGCGGAAGAGGATAAACATCGGCAGAAGTTTGAGGCAATTTACAATGCCGTAAAGAGCAAAAAAGGGTGGCCCGATGTTGATGTTCAGCCTCTATGTGCTGAGGGGTTAGGCACTTTATTCTCAAGAGCGGTAAAGGAGGCTGAACTTAATGTGCGGACATCTTCAAGTGAACTGGATGCTATATCCAGAGCTATGGATATGGAAAACAAGACACTAGAGTTTTACCAGAGCCAGACGATGAAAACTGATTATGAAGCGGCAAAAAAATTCTTT
>DTZC01000210.1 GCA_012961565.1 Dehalococcoidia bacterium | reverse complement strand
GGAACTCGACCCTGAAGGGTCGAGGCTACATCGGTGGATTAATATGCACCAAGAACGGGCTGTTGCTAAACAGTCTCAGAAAGTGATCATTCTCGAGATGCTGGGACGGATAGGGGCCGACATAGAACGCACCAACCGATGGGTAATCATAAGCCGGCTGCACCATCTTGGCGTCAGGATAGAACGAAATGCCAAGGTTGTGGAAATAACAGACGAAGGTGCCAGAATAAGCCGCAACGGTGGCACTGAATTCTTCAGAGGCGATAGCGTTATCCTTGCTGTAGGTATGAAACCAAGTCGCAAGCTCGCCCAAGACTTGGAAGGGAAAATTGCCGAACTATTCATAATCGGAGATAGCGATAAACCGGGCAAAATCGCCCACGCTATTGAAAGCGGGTTTCGAACAGTACAAGCATTATAGTCGCGCAGCCGACCAGCCACAAGCCCGTCTGCTGAGCTGTGTTCCTCCTGCCCTAGTCTCGGTAAGCTGAACACATCATACGCTCCTGTCAAGTGCCAAAGTTGTTCAATTCTGCTATTATGTGCCACACTATACCAGTATAGTCTTTGAATATATCACACCGGGTTGTCCAGCAAAATCATCTCAGGAGGGATGTCACGTCTGAGGCAAATATCATCCAGCGCATTACCAAATCAGCAGAAGAATACTTGGCTCCCGATGGCAAGCAATACCGTGTCATCACCCAGAAAGCGGTGACTTCGATTGCAGACGCTGAAAATGTCTCGCCTCTAGAGGTACAGGTCAAGGCGCTGAAACAGGGCATCGTCCCTTGGCGCTATCTACGAAATATGGGCACAATAGGTCCAGATGGACAGGTGAAATTGTTGCAGTCAGCAGTAGCAGTGGTGGGTGCTGGAGGACTAGGCGGTACCACCATCGAACTGCTAGCTCGACAGGGAGTAGGTCACATACTAATCATTGACAATGACCGTTTTACCGAGCAGAATTTAAACAGGCAGATAATGTGCACTGAGATGAACCTTGGAGAACACAAAGCCCTTGTTGCAGCAAGAAGAGTCAACCAGATAAATTCAGACATTAAAGTGACGGCACTGGTGAAGAAGTTGACCCAGGAAAACGCTATCGCGCTACTTAAAGGCGCCGCTATTGTAGTTGACGGGCTGGACAACCTGCCGTCACGTATCATTGTCGAGAAAGCCTGTCGCAAATTAGGAATTCCTTTTATCTACGGCACAATCGCCGGTTTCAGCGGTCAGATGATGACCATCTACCCTGAGGATAAAGGGCTTGCCTCTATTTTCGGACCCAACGGCAGCTACCCCGACCAGGGAATCGAGATGAAAATCGGGACGCCCTCCGCTACACCGGCAATGGTAGCAGCTTGGCAGGTTCAAGAGGTAATCAAAATCATCACCGGGGTCGGCAGACCCCTACGTAATCATATCCTCCTGCTGGATGCTATCGAAGGAGCTATCGACAAAATCGAACTGGGTGGTGGAGAATAAAATGGCTATAATCACAGTCCGCTTTTACAGCCTCTGGCGCCAATATCTGGGTATAGACAGCACCGCTTTAGAGGCTAACAACATAGAAGATGCTCTGGCTAAAATCGAAGACGAGTTTGGTGCCCGGCTTCGTGAGCAACTAAAAATCGATGGAATACAGGCCGACGGCAAGCTGCAGGATTACTCGCTAATCTTGCTCAACGGCACCAGCCTGCGCAATCTGCAGCAGAAAGACCTAAAGGACGGAGATGTGCTGCAGATTTTCCCGCCAGCGTCAGGTGGATAGAAATCAATGCATTGTTATAGCATTTAGTAATGACTGGACTATGCTCTGCCCTGTTCTTTCTCCTCGGGGCTGCTACAGGCAGCTTTATCAATGTAATTGCTGACCGGCTACCGGAGGGTAGATCAATCATCTCCCCACCATCCCACTGCCCCAAATGTCAGCAGACACTATCAGCCAGAGACCTAATCCCAATCTTCAGCTATCTGCTGTTAAAAGGACATTGCCGCTACTGCGGTGCCACCATCCCTATGCGCCTATTCTGGGTAGAGCTAGGCACAGCGATGCTGTTCGCTTTTTTATACTGGCGCTACGGTCTTAGTTGGGAACTAATGATAGTTGCTTTCTACTGCTGTTTGTTCATTGCTCTTATAGCAATCGACCTGGAGCATAATATCCTGCCCAACAGGATAGTCTATCCCGGGATGGTCATCGCTGGAGCTACGGCACTAGTGGCTGAGTTCATGCCAGTAGCTACCCAACCAGGACTGGCAAGAACTGCTATCGGTGGCATCATCGGCTTCTGTTTTCTGCTTCTCCCTGCACTCATCTACAGGGGGGGCATGGGCTGGGGCGACGTCAAATTGGCAGGATTAATAGGTCTGGTCACTGGTTTCCCTCTAGTCCTCCCAGCTTTGCTTCTAGCCATAATCAGTGGAGGTCTGACAGCAACTCTGTTGCTGCTCCTCAAGGTCAAAGGGCGCAAGGACCCGATACCCTTTGGTCCCTTTCTATCCGTAGCTGCAATGGTGACGCTACTCTGGGGGAACAACCTGCTTGAGTGGCTAGACATCCCTTAACTACCACCATCAAGCTAGGCTAGCCACTGGTTTGAGACACCAGTTTTGACACCCCCAATCATTCTGAAGTATGAGCCCGACCAATAAAAAGGGTGACCACTAGCTCATACCTTTTCTTCAGACAAAACCAGCCACCCTCATGATTAAGATTCGAAGATTCTACGATAAAATTAGTACCAAGAATTAAATAGCAGGGCCAGTTATGTTCAAAAATAACGAGCGAAAGAGGAATAGAATCAAGGAGTTTCCCGTCGTCTTTGGAAATCACGGCGTGCTGTTAAGGGGTAAAGTGCTATTGCCTGAAGAAACAAATGCCAGAGCCCTGCCTGGTGCTATCCTGTGCCATGGCTTTGGCGCTAGTTCCCGGGCAACAGAACCAAGTGCCCGTATTCTAGCAAACAAAGGTATAGCCACCCTCATTTTCGACCTCCGCGGGCATGGCTCTAGTGAGGGTGTTGTTGACAACAGGATAATAGATGATATTACAGACGCCTGGTATCTTCTGTCTCAGCTTCCAGAGGTGGACGCCAGACGAATAGCACTCATTGGACATAGCCTAGGTGCGATGTCTGCAATCATGGCTGCTACACGGATACACAGTCCTCACGCTCTGGTCGCTTTATCCTGCCCTCCAGAAGTGGATAGCCAGCTCCTGAAAGACGAGCCACTAAACATTGGTCGATGGGGGCAGAATAGCCCCCCTGTTCTGGAACACCCCAAACACGGAGCTTTCCCATGGCTGAAAGGAATCGCTGGTCTATTATGCCAAGTCTGGATGTATTTTCATGGCTACCGGGTCAGGGTGCACTGGCAGGAGTTCTTCGAAGCCTTCCCACTCATGAAAATGTCACAGGCATTGCGAGAGTTGAAGGAGTGCTATAAACTTTTCGTCTTTTGCGAAGGTGACAAGGTGACCCCCTACCAGAAGTCTGCCTCTATCTATCAAGCAGCCTGTGAGCCGAAGGCAATACTCGTAGTGAAAAGAGGCTTTCATTCTGCCCCACTACTGTCAAGAAGTCTGCGTTCTCAATGGATAAACTGGACAGTACAAAAATTGACCGTTGGGGAAAGCTAGAATGCGTATCTTGATTACCGGTGGAGCTGGGCGACTGGGAATGACCGTTTGCAAGACCTTCCTGCAAGACGGATTCGAGGTGAGGATACTTGACCTGGATACTCCCCAGAATCACAAGCGTATTCAGAAGCTCGCAGCAAGAGTTGAGGTTATGTGGGGAGATATCACACATCCCG
>DTZC01000209.1 GCA_012961565.1 Dehalococcoidia bacterium | reverse complement strand
GAGTTTTTGAGGAATAGTGAGCATTGTCCAGTTCTCAAATTCTATCTCCCCAGACAGGTATGCTTTTTGTATCACGGGGTTGGGACCTGGAGATGGGTAGACATCTCCAGCGAAGCAGGTGATGACTTTCTTGACTAATCTCCCTTGAATCAGAGTGACGAGAGTTGCCGTAACACTATTGCTGACGAGAGTGAACCCTGGATTCCTTCCCCAGAATTCCCTGACAAGCTGGTAAAATATGGCTCCGCCTCGACCGGCGAAGTGGACTGTCATTCCCTTTTGTACATGTTTCTTTATAGCCTGCTCAAGGGTGCAAACCTTATCCTCTCCCTCTACTACTGGGATTTGAAACTTTGAGTCGATGAAGAGCTTGAGGTCTTTTGTGCCTATCAAAACAGTCCTCGTTTTAACCTGAGATGAGCTGGTGTGTCCGGAATGTGCTGAGCTTGTAGTTTCTGCTGATTCTCTTGTGCCCTTTGCCCATCAGGGGTTTCCTGTATGATTAAAACCCATATAAAACAATTTCGCCTGATCTAGAACCGAGGCATACTTTTTGTGAGGGCTCAGGCTTGTCAAATGTTAACATCAATCATGTTGGCTGTCAATGGTTTGTTTGCATACCTGAGAAGCTTGGTGCTACAATGTGCCTCGGATTATGGTGCTGAGTGATAAGAGTATCAGAGAAGAGCTCGCCAAAGGCAGAATTATTATCGAGCCTCTTTTTGAAGACTGCATCCAACCGGCTAGCATCGACCTGCATCTCGATAGAAAAATCCTTATCTTCAAGCCGCCAGGCTCTCCCGCTTATATCGACGTGAGACACAATATGGAGCACTTGAATGAACCTGTGGAGATTGACGAGGGTAATGCTTTTCTGCTTAATCCTGGTGAATTTGTCTTGGCTAGCACTCTGGAATCGATTACTTTGCCTGATGACATCGTTGGTCGCCTTGAGGGCAAGAGTTCCCTGGGGCGGATCGGTCTCTTAATCCATTCTACGGCTGGTTATGTTGACCCGGGGTGGAAGGGTCATCTGACCATAGAGCTATCTAATGTTGTCAAATTACCGATTACCCTTTATTATAAGATGAAAATCGGGCAAATCTCATTTCTCAGATTAACCTCTCCTGCGGAAAGATTGTATGGAACGGCTGAGTTAGGCAGTAAATATCAGGGGCAGGTGGAACCTACTGCCAGCAGGTATTATAAGGATTTCGGTGGGAGGTCGTAAGATGTTGGCACGTCCCGTAGATTTTATGGAGTGTGCTCTTTCACTGGCTGGATTGGCTCTGGGCTATACTAGTCCCAATCCGGCTGTGGGTGCTGTGGTGGTTAGAGATGGTGTAGTTGTTGGTTTGGGACATACACAGCCTCCTGGTTCGGTGCATGCTGAGGTGATGGCACTTCGCCAAGCTGGGGCGAGAGCAAAGGGGGCAACAATGTATGTCACTTTAGAGCCCTGCTGCCATCAGGGACGTACACCACCCTGTACTCAAGCTATAATCGATGCGGGTATCTCTGAGGTCCATATGTCATTAATTGACCCTAATCCTCTAGTCTCAGGGAAGGGATTGAAGATGTTGGAGGAGGCCGGGGTTAAGACCTTTGTAGGGGAATACGAAGAAAGGGCTCGGGAAATAAATGAGGGTTACATTAAATTTATTACCACTGGCATGCCTTTTGTTATTGCGAAGTTCGCTATGAGCCTTGATGGCAAGATTGCTACACAGAATGGTGATTCCAAATGGATAAGCGGTGACGAGTCACGGAAGTTTGTGCATTACCTGCGTCATATTGTTGATGCCATTATGGTGGGTGCGAATACTGTGGTTGCTGATGACCCCCAGCTTTCGGCTAGAGGGTGTAGTGGTAAAGGGGGAAAAACCAAGCAACAACCATTAAGAGTAATTGTTGATGGTAGAGGCAGAACTCCTTTATCCGCTCGAGTTTTTGAGGAGCCAGGAAATACTGTCATCGCAGTAGCTAAACCTTTTGATGCCAAGAAAATGGAGGATTTCTTGAAAGCTGGTGCTGAGGTTGTGGAACTGCCAGCTGAGCAAGGGGTGATTGACTTGGGGGAGCTGTTGAATTTGTTAGGGAAACGACAGGTCACTAGTATTTTGGTAGAAGGGGGAAATAAGCTCTTTGGCTCGTTATTCGACCGCGGTCTCATTGATAAGGTCTTGGCGTTTATTTCTCCAATAATAATTGGTGGGGAGGGAGCTAAGAGCGCGGTGGGGGGTAATGGTGTGGGTAGAGTTGCGGAAGCCCTGCGCCTGAACCGGGTGAAAATAAGCGAATTAGGTGATGACATTCTAATCAGTGGTTACCTAGGTGGCAGGTGAAATGTTTACCGGGATAGTTGAAGAGGTTGGTACAATCAGAAGTGCGACTCCCTCTGGTTTGACTATACAAGCACAAAAGGTACTGGAGAGCATGAAGCCAGGCGATAGCATAGCTGTTAATGGTGTCTGTTTGACTGTGACCGCGGTTAGGAGTGATAGCTTCTACGTTGATGTCATGCCCGAGACAATTCGGCGCTCCAATTTAGGGAGGCTTCGCTATGGAGATATGGTGAATCTGGAGAGATCTCTTCAGGTTGATGCTCGTTTTGGTGGTCATTTTGTGCAAGGTCATGTAGATGGTGTGGGTACGATTGTATCGCTATCACCCGAAGAAAAGGCTGTTATTGTCAGGGTTTCAATACCTGCTGGAGTAGCACGCTATATGGTAAGTAAGGGCTTCATTGCTATTGATGGTGTTAGTCTTACCGTCATAGACTGTGATGACTTTTCGCTTTCGGTTTCGCTGGTG
>DTZC01000208.1 GCA_012961565.1 Dehalococcoidia bacterium | reverse complement strand
GCCCCAGTCTCTCCGCTTCCGACGCTGACATCCACCTGCCTGTTAAGAGATATTCTTTAGCTCTCCTAGCTCCGATGAGCCGCGGTAGTCTCTGGCTGCTGCCAGCACCAGGCAGGAGAGCATAGTTGATGTGCTGGTCTCCTATCAGCGCATTATCGGTGGCAATGGCAAGGTCACAAGCTATCAGTAGTTCGAGTCCTCCAGCCAGCGCAAAGCCATTTACAGCAGCTATGACCGGTTTGCTCAAGTTGTAGATGGTGCTGGTCACTTTCCCGACCAGTCGGATGTATTCCCAGCGCCGGGGCACATTATCAGCAACCACATTCAACATATACTTCAGGTCAGCCCCCGCAGAAAAGGCTCTCCCCTTCCCAGTGAGTATCACCACCCTTATACTATCGTCCTTTTCACACTCTTCGAATGCTACTTCCATCTCATGAAGCATATCCGCATCTAGCCCGTTCATCGCCTCGGGACGGTTCATGGTAATCCTGGCTACTCCGTCTTTCCTGTCAAAAATGATTTTTTGGAACTCCATAATCTCCTCCTCGCATAGTCTTTCGGTAGCGGTTCTATCCTGCTAGATGGGACTGCGGTCAACACGCATTAATTCCGGCATATTTCTCCTGATGTGCCACATCTTCTCAAGAACCATCGCTAACCTAAATCTAAGTCACAATCATGTCACAGATACTAGTGTAAAATCATCAGGGTTATCAATATGGACGCCAATATTGGGATTGGACTGCACATGGTATAGTCTGGTATTCCTCTAGGAACAGTATTAGCCAAAAGCTGCTCAGTCCAGGTAGATGTCACACCACTAACCAAAGCTCATTTTAAGGTTTCACTAATTCTTCTGCGAAATTGCACAGGCACCCACTATCCTATGATTCGATACTTGAAGTCGGTTATCCTTCCCTCCCGTCTTGAGGCAAATTCCACTTTCACTCTGGCCCCGATTTTCAATCGCTGAGTAGCCTCACTGATATCCGACAGGTCGAGACCGTCGACAAAGTTAGCTAAAGCCGTATCGGCACCATCGAGCTTCACATAGGCAATAGCATAAGGTGGTGGCGGCGAACCTTCGAAGACATCGTGAACTATAGTGAAAGCTTCGACAACGCCTTCGTCACCCAGTTCTACCCAGTCTTCGGCCGGCACGAAACATCTTTCGCAAAAAGAGCGGGGTGGTACCATGACCCGGTGGCACTTTGCACACTTCATGCCCAGGATTCTCCCATTGTCTCGGATTTGAGCCAGAAAGTGACTCACGGTCTTCCCTGCCGCGTAATTGAAACTTATATCCCACTTCCCTGGAACACTGACCAACTCCCGTTTTTCTTTCATCATTGTACTCCTCTCCTGCTTTAGTTTTACAGGTTTGCTGATATCACCATAGCCGTATGGAACTGGAGAGAACCGCCGATAGCGGTGGCTACTGCGGTCTTAGCCCCATTGACCTGTCTTCCTTCAGCTCTGCCTGTCACCTGAAGAGCAGCTTCAGCTACACGGACAAGACCGGTAACAGCGATAGGGTTGGAACATAGAGCACCCCCTGATGGGTTGACTGGTAGCTCGCCGGTCATATTAAAGAAGCCCTGCTCCTCGAATTTCCCTCCCTGCCCCTTGGGACAGAAACCCAGGGCTTCAACAGCAGCTATTTCCAGGCAGCTAAACGGACCATATATTTCGGCGACATCTATCTGTTTTGCGGGGTTAGAAATTCCAGCCATACGGTAGGCATGCTCAGCAGCCAAAGCCAATTCATCCCAGTCCCCGTGGTCATTAAACATCTCGGTCTCCATTTTATCTCCCATGTAATAGGTATTAGTAGTTGCTCCTATGCCTTTTATCCAAGCTGGCCTCTGCATTAGCTTTCTGGTCCTGCCTTCCGAGGCCATAATCACAGCACAAGCCCCTGAGGAGCGGGGACAACAATCAAGCAGTTTCAGGGGCCAGCAAACAACTCGAGATGCTAGGACATCCTCCAGACTCACCGCCTGTCTAATATGAGCATGGGGATTGTTCAGGGCATTCTTGTGGTCTCTGACCGACACCATCGCCATTTGCTGTTCAGTTGTGCCATATTTGTGCATATGACGCACGGCTTGAAATGAGGACATGTTTATGGCATTCAAAGCAACGGCTCTTTCAAATCTGGGGTCCCATATCTGGTTTAGTATGAGCTGTGTATCCGGGGTATCTCCCTGTTTCTCCGCTCCGACTACCAATACAGTGTCAAAAAACGCGGAAGCTATATGAAAGTAGCCAGCCTGGGCAGCTGAGCCACCGGTTGCCCCTCCGGTATTGACTCGCATGAATGGCTTGCCCTTGGCACCCACAGCGTCTATACACCACCTTTCCATAGCATCAACCCCGACTAAGGAAGTAGGTGCCAAAGAAAAGACAACAGCTTCAATTTCGTCTATACTCATACTGGCATCACTTAATGCCTTGGTCACCGCCTCAAAAACAAGCTCAGGATAGGTAACATCATTTCTCAGGGTGGTGTAGTTGGTCTGTCCGATACCAACAATAGCTACATTTCTTGCCATTTCCAGTCTCCTAACTCTCCTGGCTCAGGATAAAGACACTGCTTCCTTGAGCACATATTCCGTAGCAACTCGCAGCCAATGCTGTTCTAACTCCAGTTACTTGCCTTTCGCCAGCATCCCCCCTGACTTGGAGAGCTGCTTCGGCTATTCTCACCAGGCCAGCGGCGAAAAGAGGACTTGCTGCCAGGGCGCCCCCGGAAGGATTTACCGGGATTTTGCCTGTGAGTTCAGTACTCCCCTCCTCCACCAGTTTGTAGCCCTCTCCCGGTGTGCAAAAATCCAAGGCTTCGTATGCCATTATTTCATGGTATGCTGAAAGTTCATTTATTTCCGCAACGTCAATCTCGTCTATCGGCTTTTTTATTCCGGCTCTCTGGTAAGCCTGCCTTGCCGCTTTAGCCACCGAGGAGAGCTGATGCAAGTCACGCTCGCCCAGATAGTAGCTGTCCATAGCCCAGCCCAGTCCACTGATCCACACAGGTTTTTGGGTTGTTAGCCTGACTCTTTCCCTGGTAGTCAGAACCAGAGCACAAGCCCCGTCACACTCCAGGGGAAGGTGAAGCTGCCTCAGGGGTGGGCATACAATTGGCGATTGAACCACTTCCTCCAAGCTTACTTCTTCGACTAGGTGAGCATAAGGATTACCCATGGCATTGGCACGGTTCTTAACCACTATTTTCGCCGGTACCCACTCAGATATCGGATACCTACTCAGGTAGGAGTTTACCTGAAAGGACAAGGCGTTTATGTGATTCAAACCCAAATCGCGATGAAAGAATGGGTCGAAGCTTAAGTTGGTTACCTTAGCTGTAGGGACTTCGGAGCACTTGCACCAGCTCACCACCAAAGAGGTGTGAAATACACCGGACAGGAGGCGGAGACAAGCCAGGACTACAGCCAAAGTGCCATCATCAGAAGCTTTCACCTCATCCTTAAGGTAACCCCCAGCCGGGCAAGCTAATGTCATGCTCGATATAGGTCGACCATCGAGCTGGTCTGAAGCGGCAATTACCACATTGTCTACCTCGTCTCTGGTTATACCTGCGTCAGCTAAGGCTTTTGAGGCAGCCTCAAAAGCAATCTCGTCCAGAGACTCGGTTTTCCCCGTCTCATATCTTGTCTGACCAATCCCTACTATTGCTACTCTCCTATCCATATGATTAGCCTCCTAGCCCAGATATTTATGATGACCACTCTCTGAATCTTGATGTTGCTGTGAATCAAATGAACGACACAGACGGTGCAAACTCTAAGGGATCGATGTTGAATCTAAATCTCGTTTTGGTATTCAGACGGTAATGGTCTTTCCGACGGGCCATCATAGGTCACATCCTGGTAAGGTATTTGCCGAAAGGGTTTTTCTCGAGTAAATTCCTCATAAGCTTCGGCGGCTAAGCCAAGGCTACGGGATAAACAAAAAATTGCCTCGCTGATTTGTGGCTCAAATCCCATTTCGCACAGCACAGCACCATTTGCACCGTCAAGATTTATCACCACGGTTCGCAATGTTGCCTCAATGGCTTCAGACAAGTGAATATAGTCACCAGGCACCCCAGCCCTTTTCGCCAGTTCTCGAATCCTGGAGGCTACCATCGGATTAGGGTCATCGGCTCCTAGTTCAGAGGGGCTGCCATAGCCTGGGATATACCTTTTCTGAGATTTATGCTCCTTGACGATTTCTCCAGCTACCTCCTCAATGCTTTTGCCACCGCTTCTTACCTGCTCGATGCCCTTATAGAAGAGTGCCATAGCGTCGCTAATGGTTGCCCCGTGAGCCTTGCCTAAACTCAGCAAGCCACTACAGATGGCTGCTGGAAGCTCTGGTCTACCAGAGGCAGCGAACCTAGTAGCAGCTACACTTGGAGCTAGAACACCAAAATCACACATAGAAATCAGTACCGCATCCATCAGCCTGCCAATTTCTGGTCGGGGGAGCTCTCCCTTAAACATTAAATAGACCATAGTGCCGAAGCTGATCCTGCCCATGAGTTCCACATTAGCATAGCCATAGTAAGTCCATTTCTTGGGACCTATGTAGCAAATGCGCGATTTCCAGTAGAACTGTCTTTCCATTGGCAACCTCCAAAGTATCTAACCCTTGTGTTCCTGAAGCTCCGGAGAGAAAAAGGCTCCGTTCACCTTGCGACAGAGCAGTGGTAGGCAATAATACAATCCTATCTCTATTTGTGTCAACTCACTGCGTACAACACCTATTCACCTTCCCACCAGGCTGCTTGTCGGTGAAGTCCAAGCCTAGTTAATCCCTCTATTATTTGCATCCCTCGATACCTCAGCTTCTGTCAGATTTGCCCGCCCTATTTCGAGGATGTTTACTAATGCTGTGAGGCTTTAGCCAGCCCTTATTTTTGCCTGTAGCCCCGAGGTTTTAACCT
>DTZC01000207.1 GCA_012961565.1 Dehalococcoidia bacterium | reverse complement strand
GGTGTTGGCTTGTTTCCCCGTGGCTGCCCTGCCAGTGCCAATAGCCCAAACTGGCTCATAAGCAATAACCAGCTGGCTCGTAGGAACTACTTCCATCAGCCCTGCTTCAATCTGCCTGGTAATCACCCGCTCTGCCTTGCCACCTTCTCTATCTGCTAGGCTTTCGCCTACACATAAGATAGGGTTAAGCCCAAACTCCAGAGCCTTCTTAATTTTCTTGTTGACAACCTCATCTGTTTCAGCAAAATACTGCCGGCGCTCTGAGTGTCCTAGAATGACAAACTGGCATAAGTTCACGAGCATGAGAGGCGAGACCTCGCCAGTATAGGCACCTTTACTTTCAAAGTATACATTTTGAGCGCCAAGTTTAATTGATGTGCCCTCGATCAGCTCTCTTATAGCAGCCAGTGAGATGAATGGAGGACATATTACCTTTTCAACTCCAGATATCCCATCTAGCTCAGCCAGCATAGCCCGAACTAAATTTACCGCCTCGTCAACATTGGTATTCATCTTCCAGTTGCCAGCTATCATCGGCTTTCGCATAGCTAAGCTCCGTATTTATTTAGCTTAAGGGCATTAGCCATGGCTAATGGCATGATATCTACAGCAGAGAGCCTTCCCAGCCCACCATGGATACAAGCTGATTCTGAAAATTCCTTGGTTCTATCAGGTCGGCACCATTGGGAAAACAACAATATAGGTACAGGATGCCAGCTATGCCCCCTAAACAAAGCTGGCGTTGAATGGTCACCAGTAACTACAAGAACATCCGGTTTCAGTCTTAGCAGCAAGGGTAAAGCAGAATCAACCTTCTCTATAGCCTGAACCTTTCTGTAAAAGTCGCCATCCTCACCAGCACTATCCGATTCCTTCGCATGAATGTAGAAAAAGTCATGCTCATGGTAGCGGTCAGCCAAAATCCTAATCCCATCTTCGACAACATTATCAATATCAAATATTTTCATTCCTACCAACTTCGCCAAGCCCTTATACATTGGATAGCGGGCTATGGCTGCGGGTCTCAGTTTGTATATTTCACTCATTGAAGGTATTTCGGGCAATTTGGAAAATCCTCGCAGCAGTATCATATTAGCTGGATGCCGCCCAGCCAAGACTTCTCTGGCTTTGCCAACAAATTCATTCACAAGGTCAGCAGTCTGTTTTGCCTCTGGATGCAGCGCTGAGGCACTATTGGGGATGACTCCTGTCTTCTGTGGGTCAGTATCACTCACCTCCGCAGATAAATTTTTACCCCTCACTACAAACAGAAAACGATGCTCCCTGACCGGTAAGACAAATAGTTGCACGCCTTTTAATTCGATTTTTTCCAAGAGACTGCATAGCTCAGCACATATATCTGTGCTGATACGCCCTGCCCTCCGGTCAGTAATCAAGCCCTGACCGTCAATAGTACAGAAGTTACCCCGCGCTGCGACGTCAGTCTCTTGAAGCTCAAAGCCGATTCCTAGCGCTTCCAAAACACCACGCCCGATGGAAAACTTGAACGGGTCGTAACCAAATAGTGCCAGATGGCCAGGACCGCTCCCAGGGGTGATACCAGGGCTTACAGGGTCAATCAATCCACAGACACCCCATGCAGCTAACTGGTCAAGATGAGGGGTATGAGCACTTTCAAGTTCTGTCTTGTTGGTCTCGGGGTTGGGTAGTCCACCGAGCCCATCGATAACCAGCATTACTATTCTGGATGGTGAAACCACGCTAATTTGCTTTAGTTCTTCAATGCTAATCATCCTTCACTTGTCAAGAAGTGCCTCTACACCAGGCAGACTCTTGCCCTCAAGAAATGCCAAACTGGCACCTCCACCTGTAGACACATGAGTCATCTTATCTGTCATGTTCATGTCCTCGACGATCTCAGCGGTTGAACCACCACCAACAATAGTGGTTGCCTTAAGGGTAGCCATAACCTCAACCATTGCCTTAGTCCCTTTAGCGAACTGAGATATCTCATAAACCCCCATCGGTCCGTTCCAGAAGACTGTTCGACACCGCACCAGCTCTCTGCAAAAGGACTCGATTGTCCTCGGTCCTATATCAACAATATACTTATCTGGTGGTATGCCACCTATTGACACTATCTCTCCAACAGCCTGTGTATTCATGCTCTCAGCCACCATCACATCTAAGGGCAGATGCAGAGAAACCCCGTCTTGTTGTGCAGTCTGCACAAGCTGTTTGGCTAAAGTTTGCTTATCTGATTCGACCAAAGAAAATCCTACCTCATAACCTTGAACCTTCAAAAAAGTGGCCGCCATACCACCTCCAATGAGTAACAGGTCAACCTTGTCCATTATATTTTGAATCAGGTTAATTTTGTCACTAACTTTGGCGCCTCCCAGCAACGCAGCGAAGGGATGCCCAGGATTTGACAGGATGCCGCCAAGAGCCTTTAGCTCCTTTTCCAACAATAGCCCGGCGACCGAGGGCAGATATCTGGACACACCCACTGTCGATGCATGAGCTCGATGAGCGACACCAAAGGCATCGTTCACGTGTATATCAGCCAATTTGGCTAGAGATTGAGCAAAGGAAGAATCATTAGCTTCCTCTTCAGCGTGGAATCGCAGATTCTCCAGAACAAGAATGTCACCCTCGTTAAGTCTGTCTACCACATTTTCCACCTCGGCACCAATACAATCAGGCACAATCAATACAGGCAGACCTATAAGTTTTGAGAGTCGCTGTGCCACCGGACGCATTCGCAGCCCCTCAACTACCTTCCCCCCCGGACGTCCTAGGTGAGAGCAAAGGATGACTTTAGCCTTATGTTTGACCAGGTACTCTATGGTACTTAAGGCAGCTCGAATCCGGCTGTCACTGGTGATACGGCCTGTTTTAGCATCCAGTGGCACATTAAAGTCAACTCTAACCAATACTCTCTTTCCCTCCACCTCCACGTCGCGCACAGTCCTCTTATCCACTTCGCTACCTCGGTATGACTTGCTCCAACTTTCGCTTTATATCATCAGCTTCAGCCAGAGCTACGGGGGCAACCTCAAACACACTCCTCCCTGTTCGGTCAGCCTCAATAACTTCGGGATGGTAGTTGATAAACCCCAGTACTTCAAAATCAGGTAGGTTGTCTACAATAAATTTACGTTCGCTGCCATCATGTGTTTTTGAGCCGACAACGTAACATTTCTTGACACCCAGGTCACGGACTAGACCTTGAATGGTACGTGCCGTCTGAAAACTTCGCTGTCCTGGCTCGACTACTACGATAAAGGCATCCACCCCTTTAGCTGTGCCGCGACCCAGATTCTCCACCCCAGCATCCATGTCCATAATAACCACCTCAGACCTGCCCAACACTAAATGACTGACCAGACTCTTCAGTAAAGCTCCCTCTGGACACAAGCAGCCCCTGCCTCCTCTCTTGACCGTCCCCATGACTAACAAACGTATTCCGTCTTTCTCAATGGAAAAACGCTCTGGTATGTCATCAACCTTGGGATTAAGCTTGAAGAATGCGCCAGGGCTCCCAGATTTAACGCCAGTCCGCTCTTCTATTAGGTCCTTGAGTTCAGCAATTGGAGTTATGTGCCGGGCTTCTTCAGCATCAATTCCCAAAGCGCTGGCAAGGTTAGCATCAGGATTAGCGTCAATAGCTATGACCTTTCTGCCTTCGGTTGCATATACACGTGCTAGGAGACTTGCCAACGTAGTCTTGCCCACACCACCCTTACCTGTAATTGCTAGCTTCATAACCTGTTGCAGCTACCGATGGAATCAAGAGGTTGACAGATTGCTTTACCTTTTCGAACCCTCTACTAGTAGCAAAGCTATGGGGAGTATAATAGCTAATGTTCGGAACAAAATCAACCACAGCTCCGGAGGCCGTTTAGCAATAGGCAATTGTTGGCATCTTCCCCCTGACGGGGGTATTTCTCGCTTTTTCATCGCTTGTCTAGAACATCTTCACCATTTG
>DTZC01000206.1 GCA_012961565.1 Dehalococcoidia bacterium | reverse complement strand
TTAGTGCTATGTTTGTGGTGGCTAATCCCATGCCAGTCAAATACGCCTTGAACTATCTGGGCTTTCCCGTAGGTAAGCCCCGGTTACCTCTGGTAGAACCTGATGAGAAGTCAAAAGCTGTTATTGAGCAGACCCTGAAAAACTACACGATTGATTTGCCGATACGAGCTTAAAATCCCCCCGCCTTTTTCGTAGTCAGCATACCCTCTTGCGTGTCCAAGATAAGAAACTGGATTGAGCCTTTGGTTGAGCTCGAATTTCGCTGGGACCATCCAGCACTCTGGAAACAGCGGGCCTTCATTAGCTGTTAAGCCTAAATGTCTACATGACCTGCTCAACCATTATTGCCTGGTCTCGGCTGGCACCGACAGAAATGATGCCGACAGGACAAGCGAGGAGCTCTTCGAGGCGCTCTATATAGCGGCGGGCTTGCGCTGGAAGCTGCTTGTGGTGGCGAATGGCACTCGTTTCACTTCGCCAGCCGGGCAGTTCCTCGTAGACTGGCTTGCACCTGCTCAGGACAGAGGCATCGCTGGGAAAATCTCTCAAAATACCCCCATCAAGTTTGTAGCCAGTGCATATTTTGACTGATTCAAATGGGTCAAGAATATCGAGCCGGGTGATGGCAACACTGGTGAAGCCATTGATGCGGGTGCTAAAGCGCCCGGCTACAGCGTCAAACCAGCCGCAGCGTCGCGGTCGACCTGTGGTGGCGCCATATTCGTGAGCTCGCTCTCTGATGAAGTCGCCGGTTTTGTCCTTGAGCTCAGTGGGCATTGGACCGCCACCTACACGTGTGGTGTAGGCTTTAAAAACGCCGATAATTTGGTCTACCTGCCTCAAGCTAGTTCCAGACCCGGTGCAACTAGCAGCAGCCAGTGAGGAGGAGGAGGTTACATAGGGGTATGTGCCAAAGTCTGGGTCAAGCATAGTGCCCTGTGCCCCTTCTAGTATTATATTTTCCCCGTGCTCTATCAGGTCTTGCAGAATAACTCCGGTGTCTCGAATAAATGGCGCCAGCTTTTCTCCGTAAGAGCAGTATTGCTCATAGATATCTCTGAATGATAGAGGAGAGGCGTTGTATACTTTAGTTAGAATGGCATTTTTTAGTTCAAGGATTGAGCTCAGCCGCGCCTCGAATTCCCCCCTGTTCAACAGTTCGCAGGTCCGGATTCCAAGGCGAGCTATTTTGTCGGCAAAAACAGGACCAATACCCTTACGTGTAGTACCTAGAGCTGCTGCGCCTCGCCGTTCCTCCTCCAGTCCATCAAGCAGAATATGATAGGGCATTATCACATGTGCCCTATCGCTGATAAAAAGGTTGCTGGTATCCACACCGTGTTTGCGGAGGTTGTCGATCTCTTGCAGCAGTACTTTGGGGTTGACTGCTACGCCGTTACCAATGATACATATTACCCCGGGGTGGAAAATGCCTGAAGGGACAAGGTGAAGCCTGAATTCGCCATAAGGGTTTATCACCGTATGCCCGGCATTGTCGCCTCCAGAGAAGCGTACTACTGCCTTTACCATTTTAGCCAGGAGGTCGACTATCTTACCCTTGCCCTCGTCTCCCCACTGGGCGCCGATAACTGCGATGACAGACATGTTGTTCTTTATTTGGGTCTGATTACAGGGTCAGAGGGGTTAACTCGAATGGCATTATGATTTATGGCTACACTCGGGACATATAGTCCTTTCCCCAGAAATAGAGCAAAGCCCCGCCACCCACGATCCATACTATTAGCCCGATAATAATCACCCAGGCGGTGCCCAATATGCCGAATATGCCTCCCAGTATCATCCATAGCAGCGCAGCGACGCTGAGGGATGTAAGGCTCCATTCAAAGACTTTGTCACTCACTTCTTCTTACCTCCGATTTGGTTATTGAGTTTTTATCTGCTGCCATACGTACACTAAACGCTGACACACAGTAATGAAACCAAATACTGCCAGAACCAGCAGAGCTATAAGAATGCTGAACTTGTAGAATTGACCCAAAAGTAGCCCCAGCGCTAGTATTATAACTCTCTCAGTCCTGGTAAACAAACCGACGGGGCAGTCTATACCAAGTCCTTCAGCTCTGGCTCGGATATAGCTGGTGAGGAAGGAGCTTACCATAGCCGAGAAAACCAGCACCACTTCGAGACTGCCCCCGTCTCTGGCGTATAATACTAGCAGACCGAGGAGCACCACTGCTTCAGATATTCGGTCAAAGGTGGAGTCCAACAGAGCGCCGAAGCGGGTCGTCTGACTGGTGAGGCGGGCTAGCGTTCCGTCTAGAATATCAAGCACCCCGGAGAGGAGCACGAGCACCCCGCTGATTAATAAATGGTTAGTGACGATAGTCCCGGCTGCGATTACGCTTGTCGCCAGAGCAAGCCAGGTCAGAGTATTTGGCTTCAACCGGCTTCGAGCCAGGACTGCAATCAGCGGTTCAGTAATTCGCTGAGCTGCAATTTTTCGGAGTTCTGCCAGCTTCATCACGATCACTACTCCTATGCGCTGGTGCTGAGCAGTTCGTTATAGTAGTCCATTACCTGCCGAGCCACATTTGCCCAGCTATATCTCTGAGCCTTGATTCTCCCTTTGGCTCCCATTTGCTTACGCAAAGGCTCATCATTCAGGAGAGTAAGCAAGGCTTGAGCCAGTGATTCTTCGTCTTGAGGTGGTACCAGCAGTCCTTCCTCGCCGTCAGCCAGCACGCTAGCGTAGCCCTGAATGTTGGTAGCTATTACAGGCTTGCCGCACGCCATAGCCTCCAGTAGTACTATGCCAAAGCTTTCACCCCCGGTAGCCGGCGCACAGAAGATATCAGCAGTACGGTAGTATGAAGGCAACTCATCGCTAGGTACGAAGCCGGTAAAAACTATATTGCTGTTTAGTCCCATGTCGTCAATCAGTTTTTCATACCTATAACGTAGTACAAGTCCGGGACCGACAACAATGAGACGGAAGTCAGAGAAGTTTTTTTTCACTCTAGCACAGGCATTGAGTAAATGACCCAGCCCCTTCCGCCTTTCAAGTCGACCCACGAAAAGGATGTTTACTTTTCCATCGACAAATTGTTCTTTTCGGGACCCAGTTAGGCAGAAGTGCTCGGTGTCTATCCCGTTGGGAATGATGCGGTACTCATCTGGCAGGTGGCAACTCACGTATTCTAATGCAGGTCTGGAAACGGCTATTTTACCATGCAACCTTGGCAGCCATCTCCTAAAGATAGGTCTACCTAACCAGTAGAGTCGTGGCTTGCTGTGGCAGGCGTGGAAAGTGCCCACGTTTATGCAATTTGATTTAAGGAGGGCGCTGAGGCAGAGCATGGGCGCAAAAGGCTCGTGGAGGTGCAAGATATCAAAATTTTCGCTAGCCAGGATTTCCCCTACCTGGACTGGCAGCCAGGGTGACACGGGAATTCTGGCAATGGAGCCGGCATGCGGTACGGGAAACGGTCTACCTATAGAGACAATCTCCTCTTCAAAATAGCGAGTTCCCCTTTTAGGACACGGAGCTATAATTTTGACCTCGTGTTTCCACTGGATGAAATGGTGAGCCAGATAGGCAATATGGTTGACAACTCCTCCAGGAAAGGAATAATCGTAAGGGGAGACCAATCCGATTTTCACTGTCGTTTTTGCCGAACTTACTGGATTTTAGAGGCTTTTTGCCTGATTCTCTTTTGACCTCTCGTCAGTTACCTCTGGCAGGCAAACCGGCGCTTGCAACTCCTTCCCAGTAATAAAATTCATAACCCGTCTTCGAGCCTCGTCGTCGGAATACTGGATAGGTGGCGATTTCATAAAATAGGCACTCGGCGCTACCAAGGCTCCAGCTATACCCCTATCCAGAGCTAGCTTGCAGCATCTTATCGCATCGATGACTACCCCGGCGGAGTTAGGGCTATCCCACACTTCTAGTTTAAGCTCCAGATTGAGTGGGACATCGCCGAAGGTACGTCCCTCCATTCTGATATAGCAGAATTTGCGGTCGGTAAGCCACGGTACATAGTCACTGGGACCGATGTAGATATTTTCCGGTTCAATTTCATAGTCTAGCTGAGATGTAACTGCATTTGTTTTGGATATCTTTTTCGACTCCAGCCGTTCCCTCTCCAGCATATTATAGAAGTCGGTATTGCCACCAAAGTTGAGCTGGTAGGTTCTCTCCAGCTTGACGCCGCGGTCCCGGAAAAGTCTGGACAACATGCGGTGGGTGATAGTGGCTCCCACCTGCGACTTGATATCGTCGCCAATGATTGGTAAACCGGCTGCGGCAAAACGCTTGTACCAGTAAGGCTCGCGGGCGATAAAGACGGGTATGCAATTGACAAATCCACAGCCGGCAGTCAATACTTGCTCGATGTACCACTTTGTTGCCTCTTCACTCCCCACCGGCAGAAAATTTACCACCACATCGGTCTTGGTTTCTTTCAGGATACCGACAATGTTAGCTGTAGACCCTGGTGACTTGGTAATAATTTGCAACAGGTACCTCCCCAGCCCATCGTGGGTCATTCCTCGGGCTACCTTAACTCCTGTAGTCGGCACATCGCAGAACTTGAATGTGTTGTTGGGTGGACTGAAAATAGCCTCACCCAGGTCTTTGCCTACCTTGTTCTTATCGATATCGAAAGCGGCTACAAAGTTGATACTGCTTACGTGATAACCACCCAGATTAACATGCATTAACCCGGGAACGATTTCGCCTTCTTTTGCCCTTCTATAGTAATGAACACCCTGAACAAGCGAGGAAGCGCAGTTACCGATACCTATTATAGCGACATTTATTTTTCCCATGGCTCAACCCTCTTTTCTATGCCTTTTTTGTTCTACTACTAAACTTGCCAAATCGCGTCATCAATCCTTAGGTCTGGAAACAATCATTTTAGGAGACCTAACCAGGAACACAGGTGTTGCAGCTCCGTGCAACACCTTGTCTGCTACACTCCCTAGTACCCACCGAGTAAGACCAGTTCGACCATGAGTCGACATGGCTATCAAGGTTATGTTATTTTTCTCAGCATATTCTACTATTTTGTCAGCAGGGTCTCCAGTGACCATTTCATATGTAGTTTTGATTCCCTTCTTTTCGAGCGTTTCAGCAACGCCCTTGAGATAGCTAATACCAGCGTTATGCATGGCTTTGAGGAATTTCTTCCAGTCCGGTCCACCAAAGAGACTGGCTTCCGCTGTTCCTGGAGGGGAGATCGCTTGTAGTAAGGTTACTGAAGAGCTGGCTTTTACAGCCAGAATTCCGACATAGGGCAAGGCTGCTTGCCCTATGTCGGAGCCATCCAAAGGCGCCAAGATTTTGTCAAGGAAACTTATCTTGCCCCGAGCCTCGGTGTTTTGTAGCTGCCGGCTCCTGATAAGGAGTACCGGTGCCGGGGCTTCACTAATCACTTTTTCAGCTACACTTCCCATCCACCAGCGGCTGATGCCACTGCGACCGTGGGTAGCCATAATAATTAAATCAAACTCTTTTGCTGCGGTAAATCAAGGATTCTGTCTGCCGCAATGCCATAGAGGACCACTGGTTCGGCATCGATGTTATCGCTGCGAAGGCTTAGCG
>DTZC01000205.1 GCA_012961565.1 Dehalococcoidia bacterium | reverse complement strand
TCATTGAAGAGACCTTCCGCGCCCGGGACGTCCAGCACGTCGATCGTCACGAAGACGTCGAAGAAGGACTCCGCCGGGTAATCGGTCGTATCGCTGACGGCGCTGGTGATCTGTCCGAGGCTGGGCTGGCTCTGCGACAGATGGAAGATTATGGCTTTCTCGGAGAGAACATACTCGGCTCGGGCTTCAATTTCCACATAAAGATTAAAGAGGGGGCTGGAGCTTTCGTTTGTGGAGAAGAAACCGCACTTATAGCATCAGTCGAGGGTAAACGAGGAATGCCTAGAGCACGTCCACCGTTTCCAGCTCAGTCTGGACTCTGGGGAAATCCTACCGTTATTAATAACGTAAAAACTTTGGCCAACGTTTCCGTGATCATAAACAGGGGGGCCACTTGGTATGCCAGCATTGGTAGCGAAAAAAGCAAAGGCACGGCTGTCTTTGCACTCACTGGAAAAGTGGCAAACTCCGGCCTAGTAGAGGTGCCCATGGGTATCAAGCTAGAGGAGCTTATCTACCGAATTGGCGGTGGCATCCGTGGAGGTAAAAGGTTCAAAGCAGTGCAGATTGGCGGGCCTTCAGGAGGGTGTCTTCCCGCATCTATGCTTAAATTACCTGTTGACTATGAATCTTTGACTGCGGCTGGTTCGATGATGGGCTCAGGTGGTATGGTTGTAGCTGATGAGGATACTTGTATGGTTGATTTGGCAAGATATTTCCTTTCCTTTACCCAAGCCGAATCCTGTGGCAAATGCCCACCATGCCGGGTTGGTACAAAACAGATGCTAAGCATTTTGACCCGACTAACTCAGGGTAATGGGAGGCCCGGTGACATAGAGCAACTTGAGAGGATAGCCACCACAGTCAAACAGGGCTCGCTTTGCGGCTTAGGTCAGACTGCTCCTAACCCGGTGTTGACCACGATACGCTATTTCCGCAACGAATATGAGGCACATATCAACGAGAGGCGATGTCCAGCGCTCGTATGTAAGGATTTGGTCTCTTTCTATATTTTGCCAGACAAATGCCAGGGCTGCATGATTTGTCTGCGCAATTGCCCCACTCAAGCAATTGCCGGTGGGAAAAGGCTTATCCATGTTATTGACCAGAGTAAATGTGTCAAGTGTGGAATATGCATCGATGTCTGCCCACCACGTTTCGCTGCTATAGTCAAAGTGTCCGGAGAACAGATTGAAGTTCCGTCGCAACCCGTACCTGTTGAGACATCGGCTTGAAGTGCCCTTACAATATGCTATGAATTGGCATATGCCGCTGGGGTTAGAAGGAGTCAAGGATGATTGTTGGCGAACAGACCAAGATTATCACCCTGACTATTGATGGGCAGCAGGTCGAGGCAAAAGAAGGAGCCACGGTACTCGAGGCAGCCCGAGAGGCAGGTATCTATATTCCGACCTTGTGTTACCACCCTAGCCTAACCCCATACGGAGCCTGTCGTTTGTGCATCGTCGAGATTGAAAGCATGCGAGGCTTTCCCACTGCCTGCACCACACCAGCTACTGAAGGAATGGTAATAAAGACTAATACACCACAGCTCCAGGAGCTAAGACGCAATATTTTTGAGCTTATTCTGGCAGAACATCCTAAGCAATGTCTCACCTGTGCGAAAAACCTTCGGTGCGAGTTACAAGAAGTTGCCGCCCGCATAGGTGTGGAGGAGATATCCCTACCACCTATTCACAAGGATTTACCGGTTCATCAAGATAACCCTTTTTTCGAGAGAGACTACAACCTGTGTATCCTCTGTGGTCGCTGTGTCCGAGTCTGTCAGGAAGTAAGGGGAATAGGAGCAATTGCTTTCACTTACCGAGGTAGCCAAGCTTTAGTCGGCACCGCTTTTGATAAGTCTCTACAGGATTCCGAATGCCAGTTCTGTGGAGCCTGTGTCGATATCTGCCCTACTGGCGCGATAATGGAGCGTTCCAGCAAGTGGCTCGGGCTACCCGAACGCTCGGTAAGGACAACTTGTCCCTATTGCGGGGTTGGCTGCCAGCTCAACCTTGAAGTGAGTGGCGGCAGGATTCTACAGGTGAGCCCAGTTTGGGAAAACTCAGTCAACGAGGGACAACTCTGCGTTAAGGGCCGCTTTGGCATCACTGAGTTTGTTCACCACCCACATCGCTTGACCACTCCCTTGATACGAAAGAAAGGCGAATTAGTTGAGGGAACCTGGGAAGAGGCACTGAACATTGTAGCAGAAAAACTGACACCATATAAAGGAGAGCACTTTGCCTTCATGGCTTCAGCCAAATGTACCAACGAGGAAAATTATCTGGCACAGAAGTTCACCAGAAAGGTTATGCAGACAAATAATATAGACCACTGTGCCCGTCTCTGCCATTCTCCCACAGTGGCCGGTCTGGCCACCAGCTTCGGCAGCGGTGCCATGACCAACTCTATCAATGAGATCGGTGGGGCAGCGTGTATTTTCGTCATCGGCAGTAACACCAGTTCAGGACATCCGGTTATCGCACTGCAGATAAAGAGAGCGGCACGCAATGGTGCCAAGCTTATCATAGCTAACCCGTTGGAGATTGACCTGTGCCGATACGCCGATATCTGGCTCAGGCATATGCCGGGCAGTGACGTTGCCTTGCTTATGGGTATGATGAAGGTCATCTTAGACGAAAATCTCGCTGATTTAAGATTTGTCACAGAATGCTGTGACAATTTTGATGCCTTCAGAGAATCTGTAGAAGATTTCGATTTGGACTTCGTGGGGAAGACGACCGGTGTACCCCGCGAGGACATAGCCAGAGCTGCTCGACTCTATGCTACCCACAAACCGGCAGTTATACTCTATGCCATGGGCATCACCCAGCATAGTCACGGCACTGATAATGTTTTAGCTACTGCTAACCTGGCCATGTTGACTGGCAATATCGGGAAGCCCTCAACGGGCGTGAACCCGCTGCGGGGACAGAACAATGTCCAAGGGGCCTGCGATATGGGGGCACTGCCCAACGTATATACCGGCTATCAAAGAGTTGACAACCCCGATATTCAAAAAAAGTTTGAAGTTGACTGGAGATGCAGCCTAAGCCCCAAACCGGGGCTGACATTGACTGAGATGCTTGATGCTGCCCATAACAAGCATCTGGCAGCCATGTACATTATGGGTGAGAATCCAGTGCTTAGTGACCCCGATATTAACCACACCAGGGAGGCATTGAGCAGGCTAGAGTTCCTGGTAGTCCAGGACATGTTTCTCACCGAGACGGCCCAGCTTGCTGACGTGGTGCTACCTGCAGCCAGTTTTGCCGAGAAAGACGGGACCTTTACCAACACCGAACGACGCGTTCAGCGAGTGAGGAAAGCAATTGAGCCCCTGGGTGAGTCAAAGCCAGACTGGTGGATCATATGCCAAATAGCCAAGAAACTAGGTGCGCAAGGCTTCGACTTCGAGCATCCCTCTGAGGTAATGGAAGAGATTGCTAGGTTGACACCCAGCTACGGAGGCATCAACTATAAACGCCTGGAGGAATGCGGGCTGCAATGGCCCTGCCCCACTGAAGACCATCCGGGAACTCCTATATTGCATGTCGGCAAGTTTGTTCGCGGTCTGGGAAGATTCACGCCACTCCAATATACACCACCCGCCGAGTTACCTGACGGAGAATACCCGCTCATTCTAACCACCGGACGAAGCCTATACCATTACCATACCGGGACTATGACAAGAAAAGTTGCCGGGTTGAATATACTAGAGCCAGAGGGAACGGTTGACATAAGCCCGGCTGATGCTGCTTCATTGAAGATTGATGATGGAGAGAGGGTCAAGGTCACCTCGCGCCGCGGTGAGGTGATAGCCAAAGCGAAGGTAACCGAGAAATCACCACCCGGTGTGGTATTCATGACCTTCCATTTTGCTGAAAGCGCAGCCAACATCTTGACCAGTCCAGAGTTGGACCCTATAGCCAAAATTCCTGAGCTCAAGGTGTGTGCTGTGAGAATTGACAAAATAAAGTGAGTGTAGCGGATAGCATCGAGTGGTCACATGGTTCGAAAAGATACCTCCTGGCAAACTATTTTGCTGATTGCCGAGCTTGAAGGGAACCTCGAAGTACCTATCTGATACCGAACGAAAAGGCTTATCGATCAAAGTTGAGGCGAGCAAGATAGTAACTGCTAGCCTAAGAGAACAAATCAAAGAAATACTTGCGCCGCTGCAAGGTCGCGAAATCGTCCTGATACCGGCTCTTCAGGCAGTACAGGAGAAGGTTGGCTACCTGCCTGAAGAGGCGCTGGAGGAAATCGGACGTGTGGCGGGCGTGTCTCCCAATGTAGTCTATGGAGTAGCCAGCTTTTATGCACAATTCCGCTTCATCAAGCCTGGTGAGCACGTGATTAAGGTATGCCTAGGCACCGCCTGCCATGTTCGTGGTGCCGCCAGCCTAGTTGAATCGTTGGAGCGAGAACTGGGCGTAG
>DTZC01000204.1 GCA_012961565.1 Dehalococcoidia bacterium | reverse complement strand
ATAAGATACAGTCCTTCGGGTCCTTCAGCCATGATATAGCTACTGGCTAGCTGCCCTATAACCCGGAGTATGGGCAGAGATGTTACCTGGATACTCTGTGCTGTCCACAGGCTCGGTGGTGTGACTGCAGGGCTGCGGGTATTTATTTTGGGTGGCGGTGTTGCAGCCAGTACCTTCTCTATTGACCTTTGCACTGCCATATAGACAGACTGGCTATCGCGGAATTTGACCTCCGTTTTCCTGGGGTGGACATTTACATCTAACTGCTGTGGTGGCAGGAAGATGTTCAAGATAACAATAGGATGTCGCCCGTTCATGAGCCGCCCTTGGTAGGCGTCTTCAGCAGCTCGAGCCAGCAAGCTACTCCGCACCCAGCGACGGTTGACAAAGAAGCTGAGATAGTCACGATTGGAGCGGGCTAAGGAAGCCGGACTCACCAACCCGGTCACAGCGGGAACCTGTTCGGCTTTGTCTATTTCCACCATCTGTCGGGCAGTTTCCAGACCATAGACCTGGGCGACGACATCCCGGAGGTTTCCATTGCCTGGTGTGTGCAGGCTCAACCGTCCATCGAGCACCAGGTTGAACCTGACCTCGGGGAATGCCAGAGCATACTGGCTGACAATGTTGGCGATATGTCCGTTTTCAGTTGTGGCTGATTTCAGGAATTTGAGTCTTGCTGGGAAGTTGCAAAACAAATTATGGACGACGACCGTGGTGCCTCGAGGTCGGCTCCGTTTCTCGCGCTTTGCCACCGAACCGTTCTTTAGGTAAAGGTAGGTGGCATAGATATCGTGGTCAGCTTTAGTCAGAATCTCCACGTCGGCTACTGTGGCTATACTGGGCAGCGCTTCGCCACGAAAGCCGAGGGTTGATATGCTCCCCAAATCAGCGACACAATTGACCTTGCTGGTGCTGTGGCGGTGAAAGGCGAGCTCAACGTCGCTCGCCGGGATACCGCTACCATTGTCGGTGACCCTGATTAAGGTGGTACCGCCACCCCGTGTCTCTACGTTTATCTGGCTGGCACCAGCATCCAGTGAGTTCTCCACCAGTTCTTTTACCACCGAAGACGGCCTTTCCACCACCTCCCCAGCGGCGATCTTGGAGATGATCTCCGGGGTCAAAACTCTTATGGGGTTCGGCGCTGTATGGACTGAAACAGCCATGATAGCGTTATGAAAATGACCCCCCGCATCTTGTGCAGCTTCTGGAGCACTTCATAGCAGCTTCCTCCTTCCCCCTCGTTTCGGTTGATAGGTTCCGGCAAATAGCTCCAGCTTGTCTTGGTGAATAAGCCAGGTGTTGTGGATTTTGGTTGCCGGTATATCTCCTTGGCGACAGAGGCGCTTCACTGTCTCAGGATGGATCCCCAGCCTTCGAGCAGCTTCAATCACCGTCAAATAATGGTCCAGCATCAGACCCACCGCCCATATAATGCTTCATTAAAGCATTATAAACCTTGGAGCACTTAGTGTCAAACTCAAGCTACCCCATTTTACACGGTTGCGTGTAAAATGTCGAGAGTCCGGAGCTGGACTTTCAGCTATTTTCCAGTTTTTCTACAGGTGCCAGGCTGAGCAGAAGTCTTCTGACCCCTGCGGCTTCGAAGGCGATGGTTATCTCCTGGTCGTCCTTGTCTGGGGAGCAGTCAATGACTGTGCCCTCACCAAATGTCTTGTGCCGGACGCGGTCACCGACTTCTAGTTTCAGGACGCTGCGCGGTCTGCTGGTAGCTTTAGAGTAGACGGTGGTCACCGGGGTGAACCCCTCTTCTTCCTCCCCCAGGCCCTTTCTGGTGACTAGCTCTGGAGGGATATCTTGAAGAAAACGCGAAGGCCTGGCCGGTGTACTGCTGCCAAACAAGTTGCGATGGTAGGCATGTAGGAGGTAGACACGCTTCTGTGCCCGGGTGATTCCCACGTAGCACAGGCGGCGTTCCTCCTCTAGCTCATCAGGGTCATTCAGCGACCTGTGGTGCGGTAGCAGACCCTCCTCCATGCCCACAATGAAGACCACAGGAAATTCTAGTCCCTTGGCCTGATGTAAGGTGATTAAGGTGGTAGCATCTACCTTCTCATCGAGTTCGTCAACATCTGATACCAGGCTGACCCTCTCCAGGAATACAGCTAATGCCTCGGAGAGGCTGAGTGCGTCGTAATCTCTGGCGACAGTATACAGCTCCTGAATGTTCTCCCAGCGTTCTTCGCCATTTTCCTCGTTAAATATGTAGTCTTTGTAACCTGTCTGCTGCAGCACCTGGTCCAGCAGGCCAGTAAGGCTTAGTTGCTGGTTTTGGTTTATGAGTTCGTTAAGCAGGTTGTAGAAGCTGTTCAAAGCGTGGCTGGCGCGTGGTGTCAGAGGCGAGGTTTCTTTCTCGGCTACCAGACTCAATACTGAATATAATGACATATCCTGTGCCTTCGCCCAGTTTGACAGCTCGGCTAGAGTGCGCTGACCAATGCCTCTGCCGGGGACATTTATTATGCGACTGAGACTGATATTGTCATGGGGATTCTGGACAACTCTCAGGTAAGCGATGATGTCTTTAATCTCTCGCCTCTGGTAGAAGCGTGTGCCGCCAATGAGCCTGTAGGGTATTCCATAGCGTATGAAGGCCTCTTCCAGCGCCCGTGACTGAGCGTTGACCCGGTACATGGCAGCACAGCCACCGTGGGTGACTTCATTTCGGCTGACCAGCCTTTCTATTTCGCTGATGACAAATTGTGCCTCATCATCTTCGTTGTAGGTCTGAACCAGTGTTACCGGAACCCCGGGCTCGTTCTCTGTCCACAGGTGTTTCGGCTTGCGCCGGAAATTGGCGGAGATGATGTTGGAGGCGACCTCGAGGATGGTCTGGGTAGAACGATAGTTCTGTTCCAGATAGGCGATTTTGGCATCAGGGTAATCGCGCTCGAAGCTGAGAATATTGCGCAAATCGGCGAATCGCCAGGAGTAAATGGACTGGTCGGGGTCGCCGACGACACAGATATTGCGGTGCTTGCCGGCTAGCTGTTTTATCAGCTTATATTGGGTGATGTTTGTGTCTTGAAACTCATCAACCAAGATGTGCAGGTAGCGTGACTGATACCGGGACAGAACCTTAGGATGCTCGTCGAAAAGCTGCACTGTTCTCATCAACAAGTCATCGAAATCGACCCCGTGGCACTGGGCAAGAGATTGCTGGTATCGCTCGTAGACGCGCTGGACTATCTCCTCGAAGTAGTTGCTCGTCTGTCGGGCATACTCTGGTGGGGTCAATAGCCGGCTCTTGGCGAACTTGATGGCTGATTGGATGGCTCTGGGAGTGTATTGCTTGGGGTCGAGATCGAGCTCCTGCAGTGTCTGCCTTATCAGGCTTAGCTGGTCCTCTTCGTCGTAAATAACGAACCTGGGGTCGAGTCCAATTGCTCTGCCTTCCTGGCGCAGGATGCGGGCGCAGATGGCGTGAAAAGTCCCCAGGGTCAATTCCTCTGCTGTCTGTCCCAATAGCTTCTCCAGCCTTTCTGACATCTCTCTGGCAGCCTTGTTGGTGAAGGTGACCGCCATAATGCGGTGGGGATTTATACCACAGACCTTTATTAGGTAGGCGATACGATGCGTTATAACCAGCGTCTTGCCACTGCCAGGTCCGGCTATAATAAGCAGAGGACCTTCTACGGCTTCAACAGCCTGCTTCTGGGCTGGGTTAAGACCGGCTAGAACATCCATTTACCAAGCTACTCGGTAGTTTCTGTGGACCGCCATCTAAGTTCGACCTGTTCTGGTTCGATGCCTGTAAAGGTGATGCCATCGGGGCTGCTGATGATGGTAGCACCTGAAGGGCTGACTCTGATAGTGGTTACCCCTCCGGCAGTGCTGATGGTTATTCTATCGGCATCAACCTTAAGCACTAGGTTCACATCTTGGGAAGGGAGCCCGGTGACCGGTTTCCCCTCAATGGATATAGAGCCGATGCTCACTCCCTCCAGATATATGTCGACACTGCCTGCAGTCCCGCAGCCAAGGCTGATAGCGGTCCCTAATGTGAAAAATGTGAATAACACAATAGCAGGTTTTGGTTTCACGTTGCCCCTCCATTACTTATGCGGTAGTTTGCATCTGGCATGAATTCGACAGGCTGAGAACAGAATCGAGGTCTTAGAAACAATTATAACATTGGCAGGGTTGGGCTTCAAAAGCTTTGCCCGTGTCTCAGCAAGGCAATCGTGAACCTAGGAGATTGGTATGACCCGATTGCGTCTGTATTTGCGTCCTAGGACTCTGGCCCTGTGGCATTGAAATTGTCCCCGCAGCAGCCTTTTGCTAAAGCGGGGCGCAATTCCATATAATGAGGAGTAAATTCGGCTTCAGAGGCTGAGTAACGATGAAGGTGGTCTCAATTGTGGGCATGGCTGGTGCCGGCAAATCCGAAGTGGCTAGGGTGTTCGAGAGGAATGGCTTTAGTCGCATGAGATTCGGCGATATTACCGATGAGGAAATCAAGAGGCGGGGGCTGCCGCTAAACGAGGAAAACGAACGCTATATCAGGCAGCAGTTGAGGAAGGAGCATGGAATGGCAGCCTATGCCAAGTTGAACTTGCCCAAGATCGATGCCTTGCTCAAGGCATCAGACGTTGTCATTGATGGTCTTTACTCTTGGGAGGAATATACGCTTCTCAAAAGTCGCTATGGTGATAATTTTCACGTGATTGCTGTCTGGGCGTCGCCCAAGACGAGGTACCGCAGGCTAGCAGAGAGACAGAGCCGTCCTCTGACAGCAGAAGAAGCTGCCAGCCGGGATACCGCCGAGCTGGAGAATACCAATAAAGGCGGTCCTATCGCCATGGCTGATTTCACCATTATAAATGAGTCCTCTCTAGAGAACCTGCGAATCGAGACTGAAAAGGTGCTTTCTGCTTTAGATGAACAAGATAACCAGACCAGATGTAGATGAGTATTTCCTTAAGATAGCTTCTGTGGTGGCAGAACGGTCTACCTGCCGCAGGCATCATGTGGGAGCTGTGGCGGTGAGGAACAAGCATATATTAGCGACGGGCTACAATGGAGCTGCTGCTGGGCTCAGCGATTGCCTGGAACTAGGTTGTCTCAGAGACGAGATGAACATACCGTCAGGGACCAGGCACGAGGTATGCCGCGGCATTCATGCCGAGCAGAATGTGATCATACAAGCATCGTTACACGGCGTAAGCTTGGAGGATGCTACCGTGTATGCCACCCATACACCGTGTATTCTTTGTGCCAAAATGCTGGTTAATGCCAGGATAAAGCGGTTTGTCACCTTCGGCAAATACGCAGACGATTCTTTTGTGGAGCTGTTCAAAGAGGCTGGGATAGAGTTCGAGGTGCGGCAGCGACCGCCCTCTAACATAACCTACCTAGACTGAGGCTGCATATTGCCCGTTCTGGATGGCTTCAACTACCCTCTGCTTGGCTGCCAGGTAAGCCAGATAGATGGCGCTTTTGATAGCTTTGGCTCGGCTACGCCCGTGAGCTATAACAATGTTTCCGTTCACACCGAGCAGGGATGCGCCGCCATATTCCTTGTAGTCCAGCTTCTTGATAAAGGAGGTCATCTGCACGTATTGAGCCAGGGCAGCACCGGTAAGCTGTCGGTCGAGCTTGGAAGCCTCTTGTAACTCGAGCAGGTTCTGGATGATCTCGGAATACCCTTCGATGGTCTTAACCAGTATGTTCCCAGTGAAGCCGTCCGTAACTATTACGTCTGCCTTTCCCCGAAAGATGTCATAGCCCTCGATATTGCCAACGAAATTCAAATCCGTCTTCTTTAATAGCTGGTAGCTCTCCTTAGCCAGATTATTGCCCTTGATCTCCTCTTCGCCGATGTTCAATAACGCCACCCGCGGTGAATCTAAGCCGAACACTTGATGTGCCAAGATGTTTGCCATCTGGGCGAATTGCATTAAAAAGATAGGGCGGCAGTTAGCGTTGACCCCCACGTCAATGAGGAAGGTGGGCTGAGGTTGGTTAGCATCAAATACAGCACAAACTGCCAGTCGCTCGATGCCTTTGACTAGGCTCAGGTTGAGGAATGATGCCACAACTGTAGCTCCTGTACTGCCTGCCGAGACGAAACCATCGGCAGTCCCGTCCTTCACCAAGTTGATACCCACCACGACTGAGGAGTCTGGTTTGTTCTGCACTGCCTGTATTGGTTCTTCCCCATCTCTAATAACCTGGTCTGCTGGTACGATAGTGATGTTGGACTTTCTGGTGGACCGTCTGAGCAGCATTTCAAGCACAGCTTTGTTACCCACCAGCGCGATGTCTATCGGGTACTCGCTGACCGCTTCAATCGCTCCTTTGACTATCTCCCGCGGGGCATAATCACCACCAGTAGCATCAACGGCAATCAGCATCTGTCCACCCGTAAAGTTTTTTGTCAGCTCCTACAATCATCACTTGCTGACTTGAGCACCTCGTTGGATGATTAGAGACTTTAGCGAGTCTGCTATTTTTTGTCAAGAATGGCGAGGCTGCACTCCTTTTGTTAGCAGGTGAAGCGAAGAATCATCTTCACCGAGAGCTGGCTTGCCCACAAACATTGCCTTGGCAGCGAGACTGTTTAGCAACAACCCGTTCTTGATGCATATTAATCCACCGATGCAGCCTCGACCCTT
>DTZC01000203.1 GCA_012961565.1 Dehalococcoidia bacterium | reverse complement strand
TAAATTAATTTTAATCCGTAGGTTGAAACCCGGGGCTATGAGCAAGAATAATCCCCAGCCAAAGCCCTACAGCTACATTAGTTCATAACCACCAAAACAAAAATTGGAACACGCTTAGCAGTCCCTTGACTCATATTTTAAAATATCTGCTTTCCAGGTATACTAGAAATAATCCTCTTAGGTGAAAGGAGGCGAGATGGCATATCAAACTATCATCGTGGAACGGAAGGAACATGTCGGCATGCTCACACTAAACAGACCCCAGCAGCTTAATACTTTCAATACCCAGCTAGCCATAGAGCTCAACGATGGTCTGCGAGAGCTGGAGAATGACCGTCGGGTGCGGGCTGTGATAATCAAAGGAGCCGGCCGTGCCTTTTGTGCTGGCATCGACTTGCACGAACTGAGCAGGAAAAGTGCTCTTGAAATGCGGCACTGGGTTAGCCTGATGGACGCACATAATGTCACCATTGCCAACATGACCAAGCCGGTAATCGCAGCGGTTCACGGTGCCGCTGTAGCCAACGGCTGCGGGCTGGCTGCCGCCTGCGACCTCACCATCGCCAGTGAAGATGCACGCTTCGGTACCACGGCTATCAACGTGGGACTCTACTGCTTTGGACCATCAGCACCGCTGTCACGCTGCCTGGGCAAGAAGAAAAGCCTAGAACTACTACTCACTGGAGACATTATCGATGCCAAGGAAGCAGAACGCATCGGACTGGTCAACAAAGTAGTAGCCCAGGAAAAGCTGGAGGAGACAGCTATGGAACTGGCACAGAAGTTAGCCGCTAAGAGTCCTATCGCCCTTCAAATGGGCAAGAGCTCCTTCTACAAGATGTCGGACATGGCTTATGAAAAAGCGCTGGCATATCTCGGCGAGGTCTTCACCGTCCTGTCCACCACCGAGGATGCCAAGGAAGGCATCGCCGCCTTCCTTGATAAACGACAGCCTGAATGGAAGGAACGTTAGTCAGCACGAATGACCAACATATAGCCGCGTAACTGGAACAAGGCTGGTCAGGCAGTCCTAAAGACCGGGCACTGTCTCCCCTGGCTGCGGTATAATCTTTATGCCCGCCTTCCTCCCGAAGATATGAATATAGCGATTTAGCTGGCTGTAGGTATAGCACCCTTCCATGGTCTGAATCAGGATAAGCTCACCACCCCACCTCTCTTTCTGAATAATGACAAAAATCACTGCTGCCGGCTTGCTCCTGCTGGTAACCGTAAGGAGACCAGACTTTGCCCTCAGAACATAGAATAATTCCTCACTGAGGTTCCGCGCTATCTCTGCCAAGTCACCTGCCCGGGCAAAGCTCCAGCCGTACACCAGAGTGTGTCTGATAAGAAACAAACGCTTCGTGGGAAACAAGTGTCCCCCAATTGGCTGTTAGTGTGCAATTGTAACAGACAGCGATGCAGCACTCCAGCCAAAGTCAGTTTTGCCAAAATGCAATTCGGCACAGTACCCAGCCTGAAGCTAGTCCATCCCCAAAATTGGCAAAGCCTGCTGTAGCTATTACAATATAAGCAAAAGGTGGGAACTAAATATATATTAGTCAACACAGAATGACTGAGGATGTTTACTAATGTAGCTGTAAGGCTTTAGCCAGCCCTTATTTTTGCCTGTAGCC
>DTZC01000202.1 GCA_012961565.1 Dehalococcoidia bacterium | reverse complement strand
GGATTCCTCTGTTTGGCGGTCACCACTCTTATCAAGACCTCTTGGAACACACCCTCAAGGGCTCGGCTCCTGCCCGTGCCGAAGACGGCATCAATTACCACTTCCGCAGAACTCAGGAGTTTTTCAAAATGCGCCAGGTCTCTATCCTTGTCTGCCTGCACGGTCAAGATTCCCCGTTCTTGGGCTGACTTCAGGTTTTTGTCATCCGCCGAGCGCTGACTGCACAGATAGAGGCTGACTTCAGCCCCCCAGTCTGCAAGGTAACGTCCAGCTACCAGCCCATCACCACCATTATTGCCCGGACCCACTATTACTAAGACATGCTTGCCAATAACACTGCTGACAAGCTTCCTTGTCTCCTCGGCTACGGCTCGCCCGGCATTTTCCATCAATGTATCAGTGGTCAAACCGATGCCAGCAGCACTGCGGTCGATGTAGCGCATCTGCTCCGCGGTAACAACTTTCATACACGCTCCTCTTAATGGCGGCTGTCAGCCATTAACTTCTCCAGTTCCCGGCTCATTGCTTGCCAGTGCGTGCCCTGCCAGTAGATGCGCTGGCAGGACGGGCACTGCATAAACTGGCTCTGAGTATCGAAGACATGTGGCGGCACCAGACCACGGACTGTATCCTTGTCCCTCTCAATCAGCCTCTGATTGCATTCGAGACACAGAGAAAACGGCCTGAACTGATAGTCCAAATTCAAAGCACCGACAACCTGCCTCAACTGAGCCTTAGAATCATTGTCTTCGATAAGGATAGCCTTCAGCCTGCCGCTTGTTACCAGTCGCCGCTTCATAATCTGCCTGTCCTTGGTGAGGATTATCCTGTTCTGTGCCAGAGCTGCTTTGACCATTTTGCCATCATCTTCCTCACTAAAAAGCAGGGCATCATATCCCATTATTCTCAGCCACTTTGCCAGTTTGCCAACATTGTTATCAACGATAAATTTCATCTCAATAGCACTTACCCCAATCCAGCTATTAACTGATGCTCAAAGGATTGAAATCGATTCCGTAGTCGTAGACATCGACAGCTTCCTTCCTTTTCAAATAGCCTACAACTAGATAAGTCAACGGAGTGGCTACAGCTTCATAGACAGTCTTCACCAGCCAATGGCTCACAATCATAATGCCCAGCACCGAAAATGGG
This sequence comes from Dehalococcoidia bacterium, assembly GCA_012961565.1. Lineage (GTDB taxonomy): Bacteria > Chloroflexota > Dehalococcoidia > GIF9 > UBA5629 > DTZC01. Next base: position 5,234 of record DTZC01000202.1, on the reverse strand, counting down.
AGCACTCCGGCGAAAGCAATTGTAAGAACTACTACGGTATCAACACCCTGCCCCACGAGGGTGGAACCGATAGTCCTGCTCCATAACCATCTGCCTTTGGTCATTATCTTCATTTTCGACAGCACGAACGAATTGGTGAACTCGCCAGCGAGATAGGCCACAAAAGAGGCTAGTAGAAAACGGGGGGTGCTGCCTAAAATGCGTTCATAGGCGCTCTGGGCTTCAAAAACGGGTGCTGGTGGCAGTATTTGAGCAATCCAGATAGCCAGCACTGCAACTAAATTGCACAAAAAGCCCAGCCAGATTACACGCCGCGCCTGTCGGTATCCATAAACCTCGGTGAGAACATCACCAATGATATAGCTCAGGGGGAAGATTATTATCGCTGCCGGCAGAATGAGACCACCGATGTTTACCTGCTTGACCACTATGATGTTGGCTGTAATCAGGCAGGTGACGAAGATAGCTGTCACCATCACAAACCTGTGAGATATGTTCACAGTGAAGGCCATCACACCCGGGTCAACATTAGAGCCAATGTCGGCGGCGGAAAAACCAGAGCATGCCCACAGCTATGCCAAGCATAATCGTCAAAATTGCGGCCAAAGGCCACATACTGCCTTGGTCTACGCCGCCGGGCAGAGGTATGTTCATGCCATAGATACTGGCAAGCAAGGTGCCTGGCGCCATGATTGCCATCACAATGGTGAGTACGCGCATAATCTCCTGAATGCGATGAGACGTCAGCCAGTTGCTCGTATCTACTAACCCATCTACCACTTCCTTACAGTCCTCCAGTCCATCCCATATTTTACGAATATGGTCAGCGATATCACCAAAATAGATGTCCTGGTCTTCCTTGAAGAAGGTATACTCCTCCCGTTCCAGCGCCTCGACTACACCAATCTGAGGATGGATAACACGACGGAAGGAAATTAGATCGCGCCTCACCAGCGAGATTTCACGTACCGTTTCTGGGACTGCTCTGGCAAAAATGAGGTCTTCCACCTTTTCCACGTTGTCTACTATCTTGTCCAGAATGGGGAAGCAATAGTTGACCAGCCTATCCAGTATGTGGTAAAACAGGTAACCCGAACTGCGGCACATATAGGTGTTGCGTATTCCCTCATCAAGACGGCACTCCTCGAAGAACTTGGACAGCGGCTTCAAGTCGCCTGATTTGTGGATAGTGACTATGTAGTTCTCACCGATGAAAATATCTACTTCACTGGGGGTAGTCACCCGATTTTCTTTATTGAATACGGGGAAGTGAAGCACGATGAAAAGGTGGTCGCCGTACTCATCGATTTTAGGACGCTGCACACGGCTCAACACATCATCCAGGTTGAGGACATGGAAATTGAAATGCTGAGCCAGATACTCAACCTCCCTGAGAGTTGGCTTTTCAATGTAAATCCAAGCCAACTTCCCACAACTGATTGAGCTTACGTTTAGCCTTTCCTCCTCCCCAACCACAGGTATCGTCATGTCAGCTTCACCAAGGACAAAAATCTGGTTCTTATTTTACCATAATTTGAAAACTAATGAGCTTCCGACAGCTTGAGGAGACCAGCCGAAGGAAGTGAGTTCACCTTTCGATAGCCAAAGTACAATGACGGGGCGGGTATCCCTTAATACTCTCTTACCCAACCTACAGAGACAAGATAACAACTATATTAGGTCTACCACCATTGCTGGCGAAAACGAATATCCAGATAGAACAAGCCCTACGGCTAGCTCAATAGACGCGTTCGTCGACTATCAACTTGTGGACTTCGGGGATGGACCCTTTAGCTACAAACTCAACCCGGTCGACCTTAATCCTTACCGCCGCACTTACTACCTGATTTAGCTCCTTGGCTAACTTTTCCTTGTCAATACCTTCCTCGCTTTTGAGCTCGACCTTGAGTGTAAGCTCATCCCTATGACCAGGTCTGGTGACAACTGCCTGATATCCGTCAACTTGAGTGAATTTAGCCATCGCTGGTTCGAGCTGCCGCGGGTGGATAAACATACCTCTTGTCCTCACCGCATCGCCCACTCTCCCCAAAATACGCGTTATGCGGAGAGCAGTCTTGCCACAGGGGCAGGGCTCCTCAATCAAGCTAGCCAGGTCTCCAGTACCAAAGCGTATCAAAGGGTAGGTCTCATCGATTGGTGTCACCACTATCTCGCCGACCTCGCCGGGAGCCACCGGCTTACCCGTTTCGTAACTGACTATCTCTACTATGACTTCCTCGGCGATGTGCATACCGCTTTTCTCGCTGCATTCGTAAGCCATGAAGCCGACATCAGCCGTCCCGTAAGCATCTCTGGTCGCAATACCATATTTCTCCTCAACCAGTTTCCTTATCGGGCCACCACCCATCTCCCCACCTATGCAGGCTAGCTTGAGGTTAAAATCCTTACGGATATCATAGCCCATCTCCTCAGCCTTGGTTATGATATTCATGAAGAAGCCCGTGGTGCCGAAGAACCCTGTGACTTTAAGCTGATGCATGACCTCAACTTGCAACTCGGTGTTACCTACCCCCATAGGGATAACTGTAACTCCAGCCCGCCGCAGTGCTTCATCAATCATATGACCGGCAGGCACCAGATGATAAGCCCAGGTATTGACGACGACATCACCTTTACCAAAGCCTAACGATTTGACCAGGTAAACAAGCCGCTGCCAGAAAGTCTCACTTTGATGGTGCGGGTCATAAATAGGTCCCGGGGAAACGTACACCCGCTCTAGTTCCTCCATAGGCATGGTTACCAACCCGCCCAGAGGAGGATTGTTCTTGTACAAGTCCACCAGGTCGTCTTTTCTCAGAAGAGGCAGATTCTCCAGATCTTTGATACCAGAAACTTTGGAAGGGTCAATACCGGCTTTATCAAACCTCGCTTTTATAGCCGGTGCCCTGTCATAGGCATAGGGAACCAACCACTTCAGCCGCTCATCGAGATACTTCGCCCTCTCCTCCCGAGACATCCTCTCCTGTTTTTCAAATGGAAGCGGAGTTGCTCTACCTGTCATCACATACCTCCCTGATTTATTTTTAGTTTCGTCAGATAGGCGAGACTTGGCTAATAGACTCGCTCATCAGAAATGCGTTTGGCACCCTCAGCGATGGTGCCCTTGGGGACGAACTCCACACGGTCAAACCTTACTTTACACACGTCTCTGAAGTCCTTATCCAGGGCACCCCTCAGCTTATCTTTATCAACTGACTCATCTGCAAGCTCGACCTTAAGTGTCATCTCATCCCGGTGCTGGGGGCGCGTGACCACTAGCTGGTATCGTGAGACCTCAGGGAACCGGGAAATGACTTCGTCAGTCTGTCTTGGATGAACGAACATCCCCCTCACTCTGACAGCCTCTCCACTTCTACCCATAATCTTGGGTAGCCTCGGTGTTGTTCTACCGCAACCACAAGGTTCATCGATAAGACAGGACAAATCGCCAGTGCCAAAGCGAATCAAGGGATAGACCTCATCGAACGGGGTTACCACCACCTCTCCAACCTCACCCGGACTGAGCTGCTTACCCGTCGCCGGGTCCACTATTTCTACAATGGCGTCGGCAGTGATGTGCATGCCAGACTGCTTCTCGCAGCCGGTAGCTATGGTGCCGACATCAGCCGTGGCATAGGAATCACCGCCAAGACACAGGATGCCGTACTTCTCCTGGAACAGCTTCCTCAGCGGCTCACCGCCCATTTCTCCCCCCACCATAGCCCACTTCAGATTGAAGTCTTTCTTGAAGTCATAGCCCATCTCCTCCGCCTTATCTATGATGGTCTTAAGGAAGCTGGGGGTGCCGACAAAGCCGTGCACCTTGAGGTCATGCATTATCTTCACCTGGAGTTCGGTATTTCCGGTACCTGTAGGAACAACCGTGAACCCCAGCCGCCGCAGAGCTTCGTCAACTCCCAAGCCTGCGGGGGTTATATGATAGGACCAGGTGTTCATTACAATCTGGCCCTTGCCGAAGTCCGGTCCCAGACCGGCACCGAAACCGAAACCCCTCTTGCGCTGCGGGTCATAAATAGGTCCCAGTGACTGGTATATTCTCTCCAGGCTGTCCATGGGCACAGCAAGATAGCCCCCGAAGGGAGGATTTGCCTTCTGCAGGGCGATCAGGTCGTCTTTTCTCAGTAGCGGAATCTTCTCCAGGTCTTTAATAGTGCGAATATCGCTGGGCTTTACCCCGGCCTCATCCAGGCGTTCCTTGACAGCCGGTGCCCTCTCATAGGCATAGGCTATGATCTCCCGCATCCTCTCTTCCAGATGCTTCTGTCTCTCCTCCGGTGGCATTCTCTCCAGCTCATGGGGCGCCGGTCTGGATGTTTTCTGTGCCATGTCTCCCTCCTTCCAGTTGCCGTTGTGCAATCATGCCAGATTCATCACATAATCACAATACTCTTCCTACGCCAGCCATCTCTTTCGTCTGCGATAATGTTTCACCTCCCGGTAGCTTTTCTTCTCACCCACCTGACTGAGCCCCAGATAGAACTCCTTTATGTCCTCGTTATCTCTCAATTTCTCCACCGGTCCATCAAGTACCACTCTCCCGTTCTCCATTACATAGCCGTACTCGGCGATAGATAGTGCTGCCTTCACGTTTTGCTCCACAAGCAGCATAGAGGTCTTTTCTTCGATATTGATTTTGCGAACTATCTCAAATATCTCGTGAACTAGTCTGGGGCCGAGTCCGAGCGAAGGTTCATCAAGGAGCACAACTTTGGGGTGTATCATCAAAGAGCTACCGATAACCAGCATCTGTTGCTCACCACCGGAGAGATAGCCGGCAATATTGCTGCGCAGGTCTTTCAGCCTGGGAAAATACTGATATACCAACTCCAGGTCACGCTTCAATCTAGCACCATTACCGGTCACATAAGCACTTGCCCTCAGATTCTCCTCAACTGTCAGATGTTCAAACAGCCGCCTTCCCTCCATGACCTGGACAATGCCCAGCTTTACAATCTCCTCCGGGTTCTTTCTATCTATCCTCTCCCCCTCAAACTCAATACTGCCATCTGTTACCTCTCCCACCTCGGTCTTGAGCAGACCTGAGATCGCCTTAAGTGTCGTCGTCTTCCCGGCGCCATTGCCACCAAGCAAGCTGACTATCTTCCCTGGTGCTACCTCCAGCGATACCCCCTTCAACACCAATATCACGTTATGGTAAATAACTTCAATGTTATTCAACCTTAGCATTTAGACCACCTTCACCGAGCAGACCT
>DTZC01000201.1 GCA_012961565.1 Dehalococcoidia bacterium | reverse complement strand
TTTGTGACACCAGGGGGTTGATCACACAGATGCGATTCTTTAGACGTAAATTTCCTAAGGTAGGTCTGGCTCTTAGTGGTGGTGCTGCCAAGGGTCTCGCCCACATCGGGGTGCTGAAAGCTCTCAGGGAAGCAGAAATCCCTATTGATATGATAGCCGGGACCAGTATGGGGGCCATGATAGGCGCTTGTTTTGCCAAAGACGGCGAGATAACCACAGTAGAGGAAGTGGCACTGAATACTGGATGGCAGCAATTAGCCCGACTGCTGGATCCGAAACTCAGCTTCTTGGGCAAAGGGCTTATACGAGGGCGACGCATAGAGGCACTTCTTCATTCTTTAATCGGAGATGCTGAATTCGATGACTTGCAAATACCATTCGCAGCCGTGGCGACAGACGTGAATGCCGGTCATGAAGTAGTAATCAGGAAAGGCCCGGTGGTGCGAGCCGTAAGAGCTAGTATCTCGATACCGGGAATTTTTGTCCCGGTGGCATTCAATGGCAGGTGCTTGGTTGACGGCGGGCTGACCAATCCAGTGCCAGCAGATGTCCTTCGGGACATGGGTGCCAAATTTGTCATCGCCGTTAATGTTGTTGCTGCTCCCTCTCCAACCAAACGCGTCCCCGATTCCCCTCAAAGGAATGAGGCGGCCGAGATTCCGAATATATTCAACATCCTGCTTCAATCGCTCTACATCATGGAATATGAAATAATAAGGCATCGAATACTAAAAGCGGATGTAATAATAAATCCTGATGTCAATGATATTGAGGCATTTGAGTTTCACAAAGGCAACGAGGCCATACTGGCAGGATACAAGGCAGCTAGAGAAGCTCTGCCCCAGATACAAAAGCTGATAGGCAAGTGATAAGAAGTCTCGAACTATTCGGATGGCACGCGTATACCCTCACTTTCGTCTCTTAGCTTTCGTGGCGTCTTTGTTTAGTCTTGCGCCCTATGTTACAATGTGTCGACTCAAATGGTGAACACAGCCGAGCTCAAGTACTGGATAAGTTTTACCAGAATACCCGGCATCGGGCGGGTGAAAATCTCGCAGTTGCTGGACCATTTCGGCTCTCTGGACCATGCCTGGAAGGCTTCGCCTGGTGAGTTGAAGAAAGCCGGAATGGACTCAAAAACAGTCGATACTATCCTGAACCTGAGACCGAGGATTTCGCCAGATATTGAAATGGAGCGCCTAAAGCAATATAAAGTGGAGGTACTTACCTGCGATTCACCTATGTATCCTCAAAGACTCAAAGAAGTTTATGACTATCCGCCGCTGCTTTATATCAGAGGCAATCTCCTGCCTGAGGATGAATGCTGTCTTGCTGTGGTGGGCACTCGTCGGGCTACTGTTTATGGTCGGCAGGTAACCGAAGAACTGGTTAGTGATTTAGCGCGGGACGGGATTACAATTGTGAGCGGTCTGGCTAAAGGAATCGACTCCATTGCTCACCGTACTGCTCTGGAGGTTAACGGAAGGACCATTGCTGTTTTTGCCAGTGGGCTGGACATCGTTTACCCCGCAGAAAATGCCACGCTGGCTCGCCAGATTATGGAACATGGTGCCCTCATAAGTGAATATCCACTGGGTACCAAGCCCAAGGCTGACAACTTTCCCAGGCGCAATAGGATTATGAGCGGACTGAGCCTGGGCGTACTTGTAGTAGAGGCAGGCAAAAACAGCGGAGCTTTGATCACAGCTAACCAGGCGTTGGAGCAGAACCGAGATGTCTTTGCTGTCCCTGGTAGTATAATGTCTCCAGCCAGCCGAGGAACAAACCATCTTATCCAAGAAGGCGCAAAACTGGTGCTTAGCCATCTCGATATCTTAGAAGAGCTTAACCTAGCCATAATGGCACAGCAACTGGAGATGAAAGAGCTTCTATCCGTTGATGAGACCGAACTAGTACTATTAAAACAACTAAGCCGTGAGCCAGCTCACATTGATGAAATCTGCCGCAATACTACTCTTACAGCAGCATTAGTCAGCAGTACCCTAGCCATGATGGAACTGAAAGGAATGGTTAAACAGCTCGGCGGTATGAATTACGTGCTCGCCCGAGAGGTAGGAGAAGAATATCAAACTCAATTAAGATAGCTACAGCAATGAAGCTTGTTGTCGTTGAATCTCCAGCTAAGGCAAGGACTATAAGCAGGATATTGGGCACCGGCTATACCATCAAGGCAACTCTGGGACATGTGCGTGACCTGCCCAAAAGCAGATTGGGCATAGACATAGCTAATGACTTTGCTCCCAGATACGTTGTTATCAAACAAAGAAAACAGGTAATTGCTGAACTGAAAAAGGCAGCCGAGGGGGCTTCTACCATCTATCTGGCTACTGACCCTGACCGCGAGGGAGAGGCGATTTCGTGGCACCTAGTTCAGGCAACCGAACTTGACAGGAACAAGTTGCCTGTGCGGCGTGTTGTCTTCCATGAGATAACCAAGGATGCGGTAGAGCAAGCTTTCCGTAAACCCCGCACTCTTGATATGAACCTGGTCAATGCCCAGCAGGCACGGCGTATTCTTGACAGGCTGGTTGGTTACAAGCTCAGCCCGCTACTCTGGAAAAAAGTGCGCCGGGGACTCTCTGCGGGACGTGTCCAATCAGCGGCAGTGAGAATAATCGTCGACCGAGAACGGGAAATTCAGAATTTCGTCCCTGAAGAATACTGGACTATTCAGGCTGAGCTAGCCAAAAGTTTACCGGCAACTGAAAAAAGCTGTTTCAGAGCACTATTAATAGGTCTATCCGATGGGACAAAATTGGAAATATGCAATCAGCAGGAAGCTAACAGAATTGAAGACGAGCTAAATAAAGCCAGCTACGTTGTCACAAAAGTGTCCATAAAGAAGATAGCCCGTCAACCAGCAGCACCGTTCACCACCAGTACTCTTCAACAGGAAGCCTGGCGTAAACTGCGGTTCACTGCTCAACGCACTATGCTGATAGCCCAGCAGCTTTATGAAGGAATAGTAGTTGGTGATGAAGGCTCGGTGGGATTAATCACTTATATGCGTACTGATTCCACCCATGTGGCAGCCACTGCCATAAGCGAGACAAGGGAATTTATAGCAGATAGATTCGGTGAACACTTTTTACCTCAGCATCCCCGCTTTTTCGGCAAGAAAAACAGATGGGTTCAAGAAGCACACGAAGCCATCCGCCCCACAAAAATTTATCGTGAGCCACAACAGATCCGTGCCTTCCTCAAGCCAGAACAGTTCAAGCTTTATGAACTTATCTGGAAGCGTATGGTAGCCAGCCAGATGACACCAGCGTCTATAGATACAACTACAGTGGAAATTGAGGCGAATTGTGCCAGGTGCCAGCAAAGATATCTATTAAAAGCAAGTAGTTCAGAGGTCAAATTTCCAGGCTTCATGTCTGTTTACAGCGAGAGCAGAGATGACCAGGGTGAGGAAGAGAGGACTGCCCCATTACCTGAGCTGAAAGCAGGCGATAAACTGATTTTGATACAACTGTTTCCCGAACAGCACTTTACTCAGCCTCCACCTCGCTATACCGAAGCCACGTTGATCAAGGCGCTGGAACAAAAAGGCATCGGACGCCCCAGCACCTATGCCCCAATCATATCTACCATCCAGCAGAGGGGCTATGTCTACAAGGACAATGGTAAGCTTTGCCCCGATGAAATAGGCATCATTGTAAATGATATCTTGGCCCAGCACTTCCCTGAAATCGTCGACCTGGATTTCACAGCCCGAATGGAGCAAGAACTGGATGAGATTGCCCGTGGTCAAAGGAGATGGGTTTCCGTAGTAAAAGACTTCTACTTACCCTTCGAACAGACCCTAATTCAAGCCTTCAGCAAGATAGAAAAAGTGACCACTGACCAGCCTACAGAGGAAACCTGCCCCAATTGTGGTCGACCTATGGTGATAAAGGTAGGACGATACGGAAGATTTCTATCCTGCAGTGGCTACCCGGAGTGTAAGAAAGCAATGCCTTTCATAGTCAGAGCCGGTGTTCAGTGCCCTGAATGTGGAAACGAACTAATAGAAAGAAGAACCAAGAAAAAACGCGTCTTCTACGGCTGCAGTGACTTCCCAAATTGCCAGTTCGCAATCAGCGACAAGCCGATTTCCCAGCCCTGCCCCCAGTGCGGCGGGCTGTTAGTGATATCCCGAAACAGGTGGGCAAAGTGTAAAAGCTGTCAATACAGAAACAGCCTTGCAAAACTGGAAACGGTGGGGGTAAAGATATGAAAGTCTTGGTTATCAACGGTCCCAATCTTAACCTGCTGGGTAAGCGGAACAAGGCTATTTACGGTGACAAATCGCTAGCGGAGATTGAAACCATATTGAAGAACCATGGGCAAAGTCTGGGTGCAGATATAGTCAGCTTTCAGTCCAACAGTGAAGGAAGCCTTATTGATTTCATCCAGACACATTCTCCCACCGCTGACGGTATCATCATAAACCCGGGGGCACTCACTCATTATGGACTTGCATTGCGAGACGCTCTAGCAGACTGCAGCTTGCCAGTCATCGAGGTCCATCTATCCAATATCTACGCCAGGGAAGACTGGCGTGCCAGCTCAGTAATTGCTCCTATTGCCCGGGGGCAAATCAGCGGGCTGGGCTGGCGAGGGTATGTTGCCGCACTGCACACGATGATTGGCGAGCTAAAGGGAGAAGACTGGGAGTGAATCGCCTGCAAAAAGTACGGCAAAATCTTGCATCACAGAAAATAGACGCCTTGGTGGTATCTCAGCCTGAAAATCGCCGTTATCTCTCCGGGTTTACCGGGTCAGCGGGCTGGCTTGTGATTTCACATAGCGAAGCCCTCCTAGCTGTTGATTTCCGCTATGTAGAACAAGCCCGGAAAGAAGCACCGCACTTCGAAGTTGTCCAAATCAAAGGAGATGTAACAAACTGGTTGCCCGAGCTGTTCCTGGAACTGGAAGGTAAAAGGGTAGGTTTTGAAGCTGACCACACTTCATTTGCTACCTACCAGCAGCTTTGCAAGGTGATAAGCGATAGTCGTTACCAAATGCAGCTTGTCCCAATTTCCGGGCTCGTGGAATCGTTACGTGCTGTAAAAGAGCCAGAGGAACTGGAGCTTATTAGACAAGCAGCCAGACTTGCTGATACTGCTATGGAATATGCCAGGACACTAATCCGCCCCGACGTAACCGAAAAAGAGATAGCTTGGGCACTGGAAAAATACCTTCGAGAAAAGGGCAGTGAAACTGTGCCCTTCGATATCATAGTAGCCTCAGGACCCAACTCAGCTCTACCCCATGCTAGGGCTTCGAACCGGGCCATCCTTGAAGGCGAGCCTGTAGTAGTAGATATAGGAGCACGAGTCAACGGCTACTGCAGTGACTTGAGTCGCACCTTCCTCTTAGGCTGCGAAGACAGGACTTTTTCCCGCATTTATGATATTGTTTTAGGTGCACAGTTGACCGCCATAGCTACAATCAACACTAGCATGAACGGTAATGAGGCTGATCAATTGGCTCGCACAGTTATTGAACAAGCAGGTTACGGTGAGGCTTTTGGACACGGCTTAGGACACGGCTTAGGTTTGAGCGCCCACGAAACACCGCGTCTTGGACCAAGTTCGTCAGACTTTCTGTTAGAAGGCATGGTCTTTACTGTGGAGCCTGGCATCTACCTCAGCAACTGGGGAGGTGTCAGGATTGAAGATACAGTAATAATTGAGGATGGTAAAGTCCAACCTCTCACCACGTCACAGAAAAATGCAAACGTTTTCTGCAGGAGGATGTTCGCATAATGATTGACGCTGGAGACCTAAAAAAGGGGATGACTATCGAACTCGATGGGCAGTTGTACCAGGTTCTTGACTATCAGCATATCAAGATGGGACGGGGTTCAGCACAGGTCCGACTTAAACTCCGTGATATTCGTGCTGGTCACATCACAGAACGCTCCTTTCAGGCTAGTACAACATTCACCAGAGCCTTCCTGGAACGTCGCCCTTTTCAATATCTTTACAATGATGGAACCCTCTATTACTTTATGGACACAAAAACATTCGAGCAAATTTCCCTTGACAAATCAATACTTGGTGATGCGCTGAACTATCTCAAGGATGGGTTGAACCTTGAAATACTTGCGCATAAAGGAAAGCCCGTAGGTGTGGAATTGCCCGTTTCTGTAGAACTCGAAGTTGCCGAAACTGGACCAGGTTTCAAAGGTGATACCGCTTCTGCAGGCAGCAAGCCAGCTAAACTGGAGACAGGCATTACAATTAAAGTACCCTTTTTCATAAACACTGGCGATATTGTCAAAGTAGACACCCGTACCGGAGAATATCTGGAGAGAGTAAGCTAAACTTTTGATAAAAGCCGACCTGCACATTCATACACTCTATTCTATGGATTGTGCTACATCTCTGGAACAGGTGATTGCACGCTGCGCACATATTGGCATCAACTGCCTGGCAGTGACTGACCACAACACCATCACCGGGGCCCTAAAGCTGCAACAGATTGCACCCTTTACAGTCATTATTGGTGAGGAGATTCAAACCTCGGAAGGCGAAATTATTGGGCTGTTTCTCGATCAGGAAATTCCCAGCAGACTGCCCGCCGAGGAGACCATAGCCCGGATCAAGGCTCAGAATGGACTGGTGTGCATTCCACATCCTTATGATAGATTACGCCTTTCCATATTCAGAAACCAGGCATTTGAGTCAATCATGCCGCATGTCGATATCATTGAGGTCTTTAATGCTCGCAGCCTATCACCATACAGCCCATCCAGAGCCTGGCAGCTAGCCTGCAAATATGGCAAACTTGCTAGCGCCGGTAGCGACGCTCATACGCCCTCGGAAATCGGTAATGCCTATGTTGAAATGCCTGATTTCGAAGGCAAGGAGGAATTCTTGACATCCCTAGCTAGGGCAAAAGTTTTCGGTAATAGGTCAAATCCAGCTGTTCACCTTGCCAGTACCTGGGCTAGATTGAAGAAGCAATTCTCCTGAAAGGAGCACCTTGCTAAACATCGGGTGGTTTTCAACCGGTAGAGACGAGGCAGCAAGAAAGCTTTTGCAGGTGGTTCACCGGGAAATCCAACGTGGTGAAATCGAGGGCAACATCATCTTTGTCTTCAGCAACAGGGAAACCGGTGAATCAGAACAAAGCGACCTTTTCTTCCAACTAGTCAACAACTACCACATTCCGCTTCTCTGTCTTTCTTCGAGGAAATTCAGAGCCGTACCGAATATGGCAACGACAGGTGAATCAGACACTGCAACACTCCCAGAATGGCGGCTCGAGTATGACAGAGAGGTAATGAAAAGACTTCAAAGTTACACTCCTGACCTTTGCGTACTCGCTGGCTATATGCTCATCGTCGGCGAGGAGATGTGCCACAAGTATAATATGATTAACCTGCATCCAGCAAGACCCGGCGGACCAACGGGAAGCTGGCAGGAAGTAATCTGGCAGCTCATAAAAAGCAAAGCTACAGAATCAGGGGTAGTGATACATCTGGTAACACCAGACTTGGATAGAGGGCCAATAGTAACTTACTGTACTTTTCCTATCAGAGGCGAGCTTTTCGATAGGCACTGGCAAGAGATAAATGGGCATTCCATAGAAGCAATTAAGAAAGAACAAGGCGAAAACAACGCCCTTTTCAAATTGATCCGCGAGCATGGGCTGGCCAGAGAATTCCCTCTCATCGTGACAACCCTTAAGGCTCTTAGCCGGGGAAAAATCAGGATAGAAGCGGGCAGAGTACTTGACCAGCGCGGAATAACCATATCAGGATATGACCTCAGCGAAGAAATCAACAGGATGGTCAACCTGAAATGAACGTTATCTGCTTTGACCTCGAAGGACCTTTAACCTCCCAAGACAATGCCTACGAGCTTATGAAACTTTTCCCGGGAGGTGCCAAAATATTTGAGGTTATTAGCCGTTATGATGACCTGCTCACCCTTGAAGGCAGACTCGATTATGAGCCTGGCGATACTTTAGCTCTCATCGCACCTTTTTTGGTATATCATGGGATACACGAGGATAATATCTCTGCCCTGGCAAGGAGAGCCACTTTGACCGCCGGAGCTATCCGGCTAATCTCCCAACTCAATGCCGGGGGCTGGAGAATATTCTGCATTAGCACTAGCTATGAACAGTATGCCAGATATATAGCAAACAGGCTTGGTATCTTTTCTCAAAATGTTGCCAGTACTTCCTTCCCTCTGGACAAACTCTCTGGGCAGCTATCTGAAGAAGATTTCCGTTACTTGGAAGCTATGGAGCGAGAGATTCTAGACAGATATCCTTCTGACGATAACTGGATAAAGGAAAGGCTCGACCGTTTTTACTGGGATGAACTGGCAAAGACCAGACTAGGCTTGCTCTTAGAACAAGTGAAGCCGGTTGGAGGACAGCGCAAAGTGGAAGCATTAAGGTCATTTACCCGAGCCCAAGGCCGAGCTTTCTCCGAATGCGTGGTAATTGGTGATAGTATCACTGACTTTAAGATGCTCCAAGCTGTTGACCAAGCGGGGGGACTCGCTATCGCCTTCAATGCAAACGAGTATGCCCTGCCTTACGCCACTATAGGTTTGGCTTCGACACATCTTGACGACTTATGGCCAGTTTTGGAAGCCTGGAAGAAAGGCAAGCGAGTTGCGGTAGAAAAATTAGTTAGAGAGAAAGAGAAAGCCGGTGGCAGTGGTGACAGAGGCTATTTCCACTGGCTTACTGGGGTCAAGGATATTAACACACCTCTGGAAATCCACAAACGAATCCGACACGTTGTCCGTGAAGAGGCAGCTAAACTAGGCTGAACAGCTTGTTACAACTAAAACTAAGGCAATGCCCGCTAACTACCAGCTCAGCACCCAGAGTAGGTTCACCACCGGTGTTTCCCATCACACCTGCAAACACTCTCATCCTGAGGTAATCGGTTTCGGAGCAATGAACATTGACCACCTGTATCGGGTTGATAGAGTTGTTGTTGATGGTGAGCAACCGGTGATAGATTACAAATCTTTTCCAGGTGGGTCCGCCGCCAATACAATTTACGGCTTATCCAAACTTGGAATTAAA
>DTZC01000200.1 GCA_012961565.1 Dehalococcoidia bacterium | reverse complement strand
TGTATTGACACCTGAAGAAAGAGAGGTAGGGGTTATCTTAGCTGATATCGGCGGTGGTACTACTGACATAGCAGTGTTCAAGGACGGCAGTATTTACCACACCTCTATCATCCCAGTGGCTGGATATCAGGTCACAAGTGATATCTCAATAGGGCTGGGATTACCCTTCGAAGTCGCCGAGGCGATGAAAAGGAAATATGGGAACGTCTATCCCGATGTCCTCACCAAAAGTCAAGAGTCCACACTGACTGTCGAAGACGGACATAGCGTTTCCTACCGCGAACTGTGCGAGATCATCAAAGCCCGCATGGAGGAATTATTAAGGCTCATACTCCTAGAAATGCCCGACTCTAACTATGCCTCACTAGCTCCAGCAGGTCTAGTACTCACTGGAGGCACTTCCAATTTGACCGGACTTGAAGCTTTAGCACGGCAGACAATCCGCATCCAAACAAGGATTGGTGAGCCCATGGGAGTATATGGCATAACTGACATTCTTCATGACCCGGCTCACTCGACCGGTGTTGGGCTCCTTCTCTGGGGAACAAGGCACCAGGGTAAACCAGCCTGGGAAGCAAAAAAAAGAAATGGCATCTTTGATGGTTTCATGACACTTCTGAAGAAATTCTTTGGCGTCTGATACAGTGTAAACAGAAAGTGTACGAAGGAGGAGACCAAATGGCAAAATCATCCTTTTCAACGGCACCAGCCCGTATTAGAGCTATCGGTATCGGTGGCGGTGGTTCCAACGCCATCACCCGGATGGTCCGTGAAGGGATCAAAGGGGTGGACTTTATCACCATGAACACTGATGCCCAAGCGCTAGCACTCTCTGAAGCCCCGGTCCGTGTTCAATTAGGAGAAAAGCTTACCCGCGGATTAGGTGCTGGCGGCGATCACACTATCGGCGCCGCTGCAGCTGAAGAAAGCCGCCAGACAATCCAGGAGGTCATCTCAGGCGCTGACATGGTCTTTGTCACCGCTGGAATGGGAGGGGGCACTGGCACCGGCGGTATTCCAATCATTGCCGACATAGCCCGACAAAGCGGAGCCTTGACCATCGGCATCGTAACCAAGCCCTTCAGCTTCGAAGGAACCCGCCGCAACAAGGTAGCAGAGGAAGGTATCCTGAACCTTTGTGATAAAGTAGACACCTTGGTTATCATCCCCAACGACCGTCTTCTCGAGCTCTGCGATGCCAAAACTACTGTTGATAATGCCTTCAGGTTAGCCGATGATGTTCTCCGACTGGCAGTACAAGCCATTGCCGAGGTAGTAACTGTCCCGGGGCTAATCAATCTTGATTTTGCTGACATCAGGTCCATAATGAAGAATGCCGGCCCTGCATGGATGTCAGTGGGACGTGGCTCTGGTCAAAACAGAGCTGTCGAGGCTGCTAGGACCGCCCTTGCCAGCCCGCTACTCGATGTCTCCATAAATGGCTCTAAGGGTGTATTGTTCAACGTAACTGGCGGCAGCGACCTCACCCTATTCGAATGTAATGAAGCTGCTGAAGTGATTGCTCAGGCGGTCGACCCCGATGCCAATATTATCTTCGGGGTTGTCTTCAACCCGCAGATGGAAAACGAGATTCAGATTACCATCATTGCCACCGGCTTCATCGCCCAATACGGGTCTGGGATACCAACTGAAGCCGAATTGCGTCGCCTACTGCGCGGTGTG
>DTZC01000199.1 GCA_012961565.1 Dehalococcoidia bacterium | reverse complement strand
TGCTGGGTTGATCCACAGAGTGGGCACTGCTCATCCTCTTCTAGAAGGTGTTGGAATTGTTCAAGCCCAATAATATCTTTAAGCCCTTGCACTTTTTTCTGACCGGAGATAGATAAAGACTCAGGCTGCAGAGACATAATTCAGGAGCCAAACTGCATACAGGCATCATACAAAGCGGAGAGGTCAGATGTGATATGAGAATGAGAAGACGCTGCCGTGTACTTCGCCCGTCCTGAACTCAGGCTATCGTATCTGGCAGACGGAACCTGTCCTGGAAGAAGGCTGCCACTTTGTCTGCCAGCACTCTCTCGTAACCCCACCAGAAGTGGTCGGCACCGTCTATAAGCTCAAACTGTGTGGGGTTGGCTGCCTGGCTGCGGAACAACTCCGCCTGCTGCGGCGGCACTATGAAATCATCGCTGCCACAGAGTATCAGCTTGGGCCTGGTACAGCCCTGAAGCAAGGACATCTGCGACGGCTCCAGAGGAGGTGAGATGAGCGCCATCGCTTTTACCCGCTCATCGCCACAGCCCACAGGCAGAGCCACTGCAGCACCGAAAGAATAGCCCAGCAGCCCCACCCTATCACTGTCCACCTCGGGCTGTGACACCAGCCAGCTCAGGGCTGCTTTGACATCGTCCTGCTCGGCGGTGCCACCTCCGTAGCTGCCCCCGCTGCCGCCGACACCGCGAAAGTTAAATGCCAGAGTCACAATTGCCCTGTCGACCAGAGCCGAAGCTGCTGCCTGGATGACATTGTTGTCCATGGAACCGCCGTAGAGGGGATGTGGATGGCACAGCACCACCGCGGGAAATGTGCTGCTGCCTTCAGGGAGATAGCGCACCCCTTCCAGCATCAGACTACCACAAGGAAAAGAGACCGTGTCCTGTTTCAGTCTTTATCCCCCGAATTTTTCCCCCACCAGGCTTTGAGCCGGCTCTGGACTTCCTTTTCAAAGCCCTGGTCACTGGGGGTGTAATAGCGCCTTCCCTGGAGCCGCGGCGGCAGGTTTTGCTGCTCAACGAAGTGCCCGGGGTAATCGTGGGCATATTTATATCCCTCGCCATAGCCCATGTCCCGCATCAACCTGGTGACCGGATTACGCAGGTGAAGTGGCACCGGCTCATTGCAGCTTTTGTCCACGTCCTGCTGCACCCTGGAATAGGCTTCATACAACGAATTGCTTTTGG
Organism: Dehalococcoidia bacterium; assembly: GCA_012961565.1. Lineage (GTDB taxonomy): Bacteria > Chloroflexota > Dehalococcoidia > GIF9 > UBA5629 > DTZC01. The sequence goes on along the minus strand of DTZC01000199.1, from coordinate 1,691 downwards.
GCGCTGTAGCCAGATAGGTGGCAGCCTGAGCCAGAGCCAGGTTGCCCTCGGGCATACCGACAAAGTGCACCGCCTGCTGTGCCGCCACAGCTACCACCAGTGCCTGAGGGTCAGCCATCCCCACATCTTCAGAGGCAAACCGCACCAGCCGCCGTGCGATATAAAGAGGGTCTTCCCCAGCCTCGAGCATTCTTCCCAGCCAGTATAAAGCTGCGTCGGGGTCCGAGCCCCGCAGCGACTTGTGAAGCGCTGAAATAAGGTCATAATGCTGGTCACCGCTCTTGTCATAGAGCAAAGCACGGTGCTGCAGCGCCTCCTCGATAGCCACCAGGCTGACCCGGCGATAGCCATCAGAACCCGGCGAAGCTGCCTCAGTTGCCATCTCCAGGGCATTGAGCGCCACCCGGGCATCACCGTTAGACATAACCACCAGATGGCTCAAAGCATCGTCATCAAGTTTCACCCGGAACTTCCCCAGTCCCCTCTCCTCATCACCGAGAGCCCGCTCCACGATGATGCGGACCTGGTCATCGCTGAGCGAATTCAGCGTGAACACGCGGCACCGCGAGAGCAGGGCTGAGATAACTTCGAAAGAAGGGTTCTCCGTTGTGGCACCGATGAGAGTGAGGACACCGTTTTCCACAAAGGGCAGCACGGCATCCTGCTGGGTCTTGTTAAAGCGGTGAATCTCATCGATAAACAGGATGGTCTTCTGTCTGCGGAGCTTCAGCCGTTGCCTGGCCTCTTCCACGATGCGGCGCAAATCAGAGACGCCGGCGCTGACGGCACTCAGCGGGCTGAAATGTGAGCTGGTAACAGCGGCGATAACGTAGGCCAGAGTCGTCTTGCCACTGCCTGGCGGTCCCCAGAAAATCATAGAGGGCAGGCGGTCCCTTTCGATGCACCGCCTGAGCACACGCCCTCGGCCCACCAGATGTTCCTGCCCCACAAATTCATCAAAGCTGCGGGGACGCATTCGAGCCGCCAGCGGCACATCGGGGCATGCCCCGGTATCGGCACCAGGTGTCTCCTCCGTCCTGGTCTCCAGTCCATTCAAATCAAAGAGAGTCATACTAGACCGTCCGCCCTTTCTCCGCCTGAGCCAGTCTGGCTGCCCGGTCATAGAAATTCTTGACCCGGTCTACATATATCAGTTCTGATACCACCACTGTTACCTGGATAAAGCCTCTGGCGCCGTAGAAGCTGCCATCTCTCATTTCGGCATTGGGTGCCAGCTCCCTCAACCGATTCCCCAGGACTTTAAGCATGTCCACGTTAGCCTGCTGGGGCGGTGCCGAAAGCAGGTACAGAGCTCTGCCGGCATCTTCGGGTTTGCAATCAACGGATAAGCGCATCAAGGCTTCGTTCATCGCCTGCACAGCTTTGCGTGTTTCTGAGCTCTTCTCTTCAAAGTCCTTTGCTTTTCTCCACAGGAATACCGGGGAGGATAATTGTGCTCTGCCCACCCCTATTGCTGTCCAGCCGAAAAGAGTATGCACTATGTCACCGGCATCCAGTACTTTGCCTCCGGTAAATTTTGAACCCACCATCTCGCCGGCACACAGCAGGTCATAAAATGGCAGGACCATCTCCCGGTTTGCCTTGTCCCTGTTCTTCGCCGCTGACACATCCACTGCGCTGCCCACACCCCCGTTATCCACCAGAATCACGGCATCAACAAGCTTATCAAT
>DTZC01000198.1 GCA_012961565.1 Dehalococcoidia bacterium | reverse complement strand
TCTGGGCTGGAAGTTGGAGAAGTACAGGCGGTAGGCAAGAACTGGGAAAACATAGTGGTTGGCAGGATAGTCGACGTTGCTCCGCACCCCAATGCTGACCGCCTGCGGTTGGCAACCGTGGATTTAGGCAAGCAACGGTCTACTGTGGTCTGCGGTGCACCTAATCTCACAGTTGGAGATAAGGTAGCTTTTGCTCGTGTTGGAGCCCAGCTTATAGATGCTCACACCGGGAGAATAACGCAGTTAAAGCCAGCTGAGATCCGTGGTATTGTTTCAGAAGGTATGATTTGCTCCGAGAAAGAACTGGGCATTTCTGAGAGCCATGAGGGGATTATGATTTTGCCCCCAGAGGCGACTGTAGGCAGTCCTTTGTCTGCATATCTTGGTGATACGATTCTCGACTTCGATATAACGCCAAACCGCCCAGATTGTCTTTCCGTGATTGGTATTGCCAGGGAAATAGCAGCTCTTACCCAGAGTAAGCTGCGCATTCCTGACATACATTATGAGGAGCTGGTGGAGCCGATAGACTCATTTGCCTCGGTGAAGATAGCTGAGTCGGACTTGTGCCCTAGATACTGCGCTTCGCTGCTCACTGGGGTTAAGGTGGCTTCCTCGCCTGAATGGCTGCGACGGCGCCTGTTAGCCTGTGGCATGCGTCCTATCAATAATATCGTCGACATCACTAATTACGTAATGCTGGAGTACGGACAACCACTTCATGCTTTCGACTATGACCACATAAAGGGGAAGCAGATTATAGTACGCAGGGCGGGAGATGGTGAGACCATAACCACTCTTGATGGAGTGGAGCGGACCTTGAGTCCTGATATATTGGCAATTGCTGATACAGAGCGGGCAATTGCTGTCGCTGGTGTCATGGGAGGCCTGGAAACGGAGGTCTCGGACAACACTACCATTGTTCTGATAGAATCGGCTAATTTCAACCAGGCGGCTATCCGTCGTGCCAGCGCCAGATTGAAGTTAAGCAGCGAAGCTTCGCTGCGTTTTGAGAAAGGTCTCAGTCGCGACCTGCCCTTGATAGCGCTAAGGAGAGCCACCCAATTGATGGCTGAGCTGGCTGGTGGCAAAGCAGCCCGAGGGATTATAGATGTTTACCCGGGCAGGTTGGAGAAAAAACCCTTGTTCTTGTCTACTGGTGAGGTTAAGCGGCTCCTCGGGGTGGAAATGGGTGTGAGCGAAATCATCAGCGCTTTAGAGTGGCTCGGTTTTAGCTGTAAGGAAGCTGAATCTCCTTCGGCAATCAAGGTCGAGGTTCCATGGTGGCGCACGGATGTAAGTTGTGTGGCTGATTTGGTTGAGGAGGTAGCTCGCATTTTGGGTTACGACAAAATCCCGACCACCATGCTAAGTGCGCCGCTGCCCAAGCATGACCCGACGCCGATATTGTCTTTGAGGCAGCAATTGCGCAGCATACTTGTCAGCTGTGGTTTTCAAGAGGTGCTTACTTATTCTTTGACCAGCTTAACGATGCTGAGCAAGCTTTCCCCCCAACTCCGTTTGACTGGTGTGCAGCCGCTGAGAGTGGCTAATCCGATGTCTAGGGAACAGGAGTATCTTCGCACCAGTTTGCGTCCCGGTATCCTCTCGGTTTTAGCCCGTAACGAGAGATATCAGGTGGAAGGAATTAGGCTGTTTGAGGTGGGCAAGGTGTTCT
>DTZC01000197.1 GCA_012961565.1 Dehalococcoidia bacterium | reverse complement strand
CTGGTGCGCAAAGGTGGATTTACTTTGGCGTTGGTGTCATAGGCTAACGGTTGTCCTGGGTTTTTGGACATCACTTGCTCTTCGGTCAAAGTCAGATGGTGTGGTGTGACTTCAGCAGTTACCTTAATGCCTTTTTCTTTGGCTCGACGGATGATCTCCACTGAAGCTTCAGTGCTGACATGGGCGACATGGAGCTTAGCGCCGGTCAGTTGTGCCAGTGCTATGTCGCGGGCGACTATAATCTCCTCCGCAGCGTTGGGGATACCTTTCAGTCCCAGGCGTGTTGCTACCCAGCCATCATTCATTTGACCCCCCTCGGTTAACTCTTTATCTTCGCAGTGGTCAATGACTGGCAGCTCTAGAGTGTGAGCGTAGTCCATAGCTTGGTGCATAATTTTTGAGCTGGGCACAGGATTGCCATCATCGCTGAAACCAACAACCCCCGCTCTGGCCAGCTCCTTCATATCGGTAAGTTCTTTCCCTTGCCTTCCCTTAGTTATGCAGCCTATGGGGAGTACCCGGACGACGCCATCGGCTGCGGCAATTTTCTTTACATAATCTATAGAAGATTGACTATCTAAAGGTGGGTCTGTATTAGGCATGCAGCAGACGGTAGTGAAGCCACCTTTAGCGGCAGCTCTGGTACCTGTGGTGATAGTCTCCTTGGCTTCGAAGCCCGGTTGCCGAAGATGGCAGTGAAGGTCGATGAACCCGGGGGAAACAACAAGACCAGCGGCGTGGATAGTGACCAGGCCAGATTGCGAGGGTGCCTTGCCGATGTCGCCAATCCAGGCTATTTTACCTTCAGTGAGGAGCACATCGGCGATTCTATCTAGACTTTGACTGGGGTCGAGGACTCGTCCCCCGCTTATCAGTATTTTTGGAGGCATTATCCGATTTTACCTCCGCTGACAAGATAGGGCAGTTCCATACGGATAGCTACGCTGTTAAGCTCTTCTGCCATTGCATCGATGATTTCAAACAGGGCCCCGGTTTCCTCACAGGTGAAATAGTGCAGGTCAAGCGTGTGATGATGTTTCCAGGTATCAACAAATGGTGAGAGGGGGCTGTGAGAGATTATTAGATTTATTCTTGGTTTCAATGGACTCATCGGTTGTTTCTCCTGTCGGGTGATACTATGGTCACCTTATCTTCCCCGTCCACTTCCTTTACGTATACTTTTATTTGCTCGGTTCGGGACGTTGGGATATTTTTGCCCACGTAATCGGCGCGTATAGGCAATTCACGATGTCCTCGGTCGACAAGGACTGCTAACTGGATACGCTGGGGACGTCCCAGGTCTATAAGGGCATCCATGGCAGCGCGAATACTACGCCCGGTATAGAAAACGTCATCGACGATAACCACCTGTTTGTTAGTGACAGTAACCGGGATATCGGTGTGGTGGGCAACTGGTTTGGGGTGGCGGAATGAGAAGTCATCACGGTAAAGGCTGATATCCAATGAACCGACAGGGACAGGAATTTTTTCCAGGCTTTCGATGATGTTGGCCAGACGTCTGGCTAGGGGGACTCCCCGGGTCTGCATACCAACTAGAACGATGTTATGGGCGCCCTTGTTCTTTTCAACAATTTCATGAGCAATACGAACCAGTGCCCTGCGTATATCCTCTGCACATATGAGCACTCTTTCAGGCATAAGAAAAACCTCCTGCCAAGAAGCGGCAAGAGGTTTTATTCAGGGCAGCCACATACGCAGATGCTGTAAGGCTCTCGTCTTTTCCCATCAAATTCCCTTGCCAGCCTCTCTGGACTGACTTAAAGGTCCTGTATAAAGTATATCACAGGCATGCCAGAGATGCAATTTCTGTGGCGGGAGACTGTTTAGCAACAACCCCTTCTTGGTGCATAT
>DTZC01000196.1 GCA_012961565.1 Dehalococcoidia bacterium | reverse complement strand
GTGATTTTTTCACAGCATCGGCTAATTCCCTGGCTTTGACGTCACGACCACCCAGCCCCACGATAAAATTTCGAATTACGGCATTTACCTGACTTCCGTAGAGTGCTGATTTGATTTCCGAACAGGTAGCACCTTCAGAGCCATAGCTAATGTTTTTATCGAAAACAACAATCAAGCGCAGCTTACTAAGCGCATTCACCAGACTAGTCTTGGGGAATGGTCTAAATACTCTTAAGCCCAGGACGCCGACCTTATGACCTTCCTCGCGAAGCATCTCTGCAGCCACAATTGCTTCCATTGCTAGGCTACCCATAGCAACAACAGCTATGTCGGCATCATCCATGTTGTCCATCCAGAGCATGTTGTCATATCTCCTGCCGAATAATTTGCCAAATTCTTTTCCCACGCTGACTATCGTTTCTGCTGAGTTTTGCAAGGCTTCCTGAAGGAGGTATCTAAGTTCCATATATCCATGACAAAGCACACCCTCAGCATTGTTCCTGGGGTCGGCAAGGGTTACGAGGTTATAATTTTTGGGATTAGTCGGGTCAAGTATAGTATGAGGTTTATATGATGGCAGAAATTCATCCACCTTCTCCTGGGAGGGGACACTTACCGGCATTTCAGTGTGGGACAGCACAAAGCCATCAAAACAAACCATAACTGGGACATAGACCTTTTCGGCAATCTTGTAAGCCTGGATTATGGTATCTAAAATCTCTTGGTTGTTTCGTGCATGTATTTGTATCCAGCCGGTGTCCCGTTGAGATGTGGAATCTTGCTGGTCGTTAAGTATGTTCCAAGGTGCTCCAATGGCACGATTAACGCAGGCGAGTACCACAGGCAGGCGTGCCCCGGCTGCCCAGTGCAGCATCTCGTGCATATATGCCAGACCATGGGCACTTGTGGCTGTGAAAGTTCTGGCACCGACCATAGAGGCTGAAGTGCATACTGCTAATGCGCTATGCTCACTTTCCACAGCTACATATTCCGCCTTGAGCTCACCCTTCTCTACAAGTGCAGACAAGGTTTCGGTGAGCGGTGATTGGGGTGTGATGGGGTAAGCTGCAATCACTTGGGTACGGCTAAGTCTCACTCCCTCAGCTGCGGCGTGATTACCATCCAGGAGCTGGACGTTTGCTTTGTCTTCAGTCTCTGTCAAAGAATTACCCGCTCCCTTAAATTTTAGACACAGGGGCACTCTCTAGCTATACCATAGATATGGCCTTTGCTGGACACACTTGAACGCATATTCCACACCCTTTGCAGTATTCCAGATTTATGCGGACAGGAATCGTTTTACTGATGACCGCATCGGGGCAGAATAGCCAGCAAAGAAAACACGCAGGCTTCTTTTGCTTGGCTGGGATGCATTTGTTGTGGTGTATTACTGGCATGAGATTACGCCACTCGCCTGTTTTCCCAGCTTCGCCAATAGCCGGTGACGATTCATCGCAGATATGGTGGCAATCTCTAGTCCCCATAATATGCTTTTTCTACCGAATTATCTCAGGTCTAGTTATCTCGAATGTTCGTGTTATTGCGGCAAGGTTGGTTTGTAGCGCATCACCGGAAAACCTTTCTCTTATCACCTTCTCGATGCTTGCCAGGTCGATTATTTGGATGGTGCGAGCGATGGCACCTAGCATAGCGGTATTCACCACTGGGAATCCACCTACTGTCAGACCTAGTTCTCGGCATATTTTGGTGGCATCAGCAGTGGCAATGTTGAAATCACCTCGGATATTAAGTTCTCTAGGATGCTGCCAAGAATTAACAATCAACCATCCACCGCTGACCAGTCCACTTAGGACATCTGGATATTTCAGCAACGTGTGGTCTAGGACTACCACTGCGTCTGGTGTTTCCACCTGGGATATGACCATTACTGGTTGTGATGAAATTCTGGTTGATGCACTTATGGGAATGCCTCGTCTTTCGGCACCAAACGATGGTGCTGCGGTTACTCCCTGGTATCCTTTAAGAAGAGCAGCTTGGGCTACTATCTTGGCGGCTGTTACTGCCCCCTGTCCACCACGTCCGTGCCACCTGATTTCGTAAAGCTTTGTGTTCAGTGGGAGCCCCTTTGCCATTGTGCTGGTTTGTCTCGCCGGCTACTTTTGCTTTCAAATGTGCAGACAAATATGTTACCCCTTATTTAAGGAGCGTGTCAAACACACCTAGCCAGTATTTATCAGCGTTCTGTTTCCTGTAGCAATGCCCTTCAGGCTTGATGTTCAATCACCTGGTTTACGCTCGGCAATTAAATTGCTAGGTGGCTCTGGTTAGTTTCCGCACGGATTATCTAGGCTTGCTATGTTTTGAGCTCCTCCAGAAGAGCCTCGTAATAGTCCAGACATTGGGGATTGGCTAAGGCATCCCGGTTCAGCACTGGTCGCCCATGTATTATGTTGGTTACAGCACTTTCAACCTTCTTCATATTCAGGGTGTAGGGAATATCAGGCACCTCCAGGATTTTGGCTGGGACATGTCTTGGGGATGCATTCTGGCGCAAAGTCTTCCGGATTTTGTTTTTCAAATCTTCTGTTAGAGTGTGACCTTCGGCTAATTTAACGAAGAGAATTATACGCTGGTCTCCTTGCCAGTTTTGTCCTATTGCCAAGCTATCGGCTACCTCGCCCAGCTTTTCCACCTGATTGTATATTTCAGCAGTACCTATACGTACGCCTGAAGGTTTAAGTACGGAGTCAGAGCGCCCAAAGAAGATGAAGCCACCTGTTTGGCTGTTACGCATGACATAATCGCCATGACGCCATACGCCGGGGTAAACTTCAAAGTAAGCCTCCCTGTATTTCTTGCCATCAGGGTCGTTCCAGAAGTAAAGGGGCATGGAAGGGGTAGCGGCTTCGCAGACAAGTTCTCCCTCTCGGTCAACCAGGGGCTTGCCATTTTCGTCATAGACATTTATTTTCATAGCCAGAGCAGGTCCCTGTAATTCGCCGGCATATACTGGGCTTATAGGGTTTCCGGCACAGAAGCAGCCGTTGATATCTGTGCCTCCAGAAATTGAATTGAACCACAAATCGTCTTTGATGGACTGATAAACATACTCGAACCCATCCGCTGACAGAGCTGAACCAGTCTGAGATATTTCCTGCAATGAAGACAGGTCGTGGTCTTTTCCAGGCTTGACTCCTTCGCCTCGGAGGTAGTTGATATAGCTTGCGCTGCAGCCGAATACAGTTATCTTCTCATCTTGAATCAACCTCCACATAGCGCCGGCATCGGGATAGTTTGGATTGCCATCGTAAAGAACCAGAGTGTTCCCCACTCCCAAGGAACTAACCATCCAGTTCCACATCATCCAGCTGCAAGTTGTTATATAAAAGAGAACATCTTCTCGTTTCAGGTCCGTGTGAAGTATCAGTTCTTTTAGGTGGTTGATGAGGATTCCACCAGCTCCTTGCACCATGCATTTTGGCTTCCCCGTCGTTCCTGAGGAGAACATAATATATACCGGATGGTCGAAGGGTAATTGTTCAAACTGAATCTCAGGGGTTTTATCGGGTGATAAGAAATCAGCCCAGTGTACTGAATTCGGGAGAAAGCTGATATCTTGCCTTTCTCCTGTGTAGGAAGCCACCACAACTTTTTCGACTGAGGGTATCCTCTTCACAATTTCAGCAGCATTGGCAAGAGAATTAAAAACTTTTCCTTTGTAGTAGTAGCCATCAACGGTGAAAAGGACCTTTGGTTCGACCTGTCCAAGGCGGTCAACCGCTGCTTCTGGACCAATGTCGGTAGCACAAGAGGCCCAAGTGGCTCCGACGCTTGTGCTAGCAAGCATGGCGATGATTGTCTCCATCATGTTAGGCATGTATGCCACCACCCTATCGCCGGGGGAAACTCCTATTTGGCGGAGAGCTTTTGATAGGCGTGCTACAGTGTCGTAGAGTTCCGCATAGCTCATTCTGGCGATTCTTTGAGTTTCTCCTCTGAACACAAGGGCTGTATGGTCATCTCTATATCTCAGCAGATTTTCAGCAAAGTTCAGTTTTGCACCGATGAACCATCTGGCGCCGGGCATTTTGCTGGGGTCATCAACGACGGTGACATAGGTGTGAGAAGCCTTGACCTTAACAAAGTCCCAAGTAGCAGCCCAAAAATCGGGTATGTTGTTTATTGACCAAGAATAAAGCTCATCATAAGTGCTGATTTTCTGTTGATACCGCTTATTAACATAATCTATGAATTTGACTATATTTGCCCTCCTCTTTCGCTCCTCGGTCGGTTTCCAGAGCAATTTTGCCATGTTCTCCTCCTTTCAAATCTGCAGCTAGATAATTAGAATCTCTGGCGATTAGATACCTTTGTTACTCTATTATGCTGTCTGGGAACAGATAAATCAAGATGAAATGCCCTCTTTATGATGCTGAGCGACTAGGATGATATGATGTAGCAGCCCTACATTCAGGCTTTCCAGTAGGGGCAAGTCAGTTTTGGCTAACTGATATTGTTGAGCCATTGGTGGTCTTTGAAATGTTGATGAGCACAGGAAACTTGTCCTTCAGTTCTTCCAGGTGGGTAATAACGAATATCTTTTCGAAATCATCCTGGATAGAGCTTATAGCTTCAACAAGTCTTTCCCTTCCTGAACTGTCTTGAGTTCCAAAACCCTCGTCTATGATCAATATAGGAAGTGATGCTCCTGCGCGTCTGACCAACAGTCTGGAAAGGGCTATACGTAAGGCGAAGTCGATGCGAAAGGCTTCTCCACCACTGTACATCTCATAATTGCGGGTCCCCAGTTCATCGGCTACTTTGATATCCAATGTCTCAATAGCGTCACCTTTTTTGGTTTCTCGTTGAGTTTCTAATGTCAGTGACATTCTGTTGTCGGTCATCTTGCCTAGTAACCGATTGGCTTCCATTTGAATCTCTGGAAGCGCTTGCTCAATCAGTAGAGCCTGAACACCTTTTTTGCCAAAAGCTTCAGCTAGTTGGTTATAGATACTCTCCTCATACAGAGCATGTTGTAGCGCTTGCTGCTTCTCCTTGATAATTAACTCCAATTCTGCAATGTGGTGGAGTCTTTCCTTTGCCCCAGCCAACTCGTCACGCAATTGCCGTTCGCTTTGGAGTAAAACTTGGTGACGTCGTTCAGCTTCAGTGAGCCTAGTAATTATATCGGACAAAGCGCTGGTCTCGGCTGTTAGCAAGTCTATCTTCTTTGAATCAGCTTCTAGTGCTGCTTTCAGCTTGGAAATGGTTTCTTCAGCTTCAACCAGAGCAGCCTTTTCCCTATCGATATCTTTGATAGCCTCATCAAGACGCTGTTGTAAGGATTCAAATCGCTGGAGGCTTGCTAGCTGTTGCTGTGTCTGTTGGTGTCTCTCCTTGCTGTATGCCAGTATCCGTTCCTCGTTTTGCAGTTGTGACAGCATTTGTTGCTCAGTGGAAGCGTAGGCTTTTTCGGCTAGGCGTTGTTCAAGCTCCTGAAGTCTAATCTTATCTTGTACTAGTTCCTTGCCAGCTTCTCTGGAATCGGCAAGCTCCTTTTCGATAATACTTAGCCGGCTCTGCCACATGGTACGCTCTTTTTCCAGACATGATTCTTGCTCAGCTAGCTCGCCCTCTAGTACTCGGAGTACTGCTTTCCTTTCGTTGAGTTCCTCGTCGATATTCTGACGAGCTTTCATTTTCTCATCAGCTTCGGCAGCGAGTTTTGCTTCGATCCGTTGACGCCCATCGGCTCCCAGAGTAGTCTCACATAAGGGACAACGGACATCACCCCTGGCTAAGAGCTTGCGTTTGTCTTCCAGTTCAGCAAGCTCGCTTTCTAAGTGGACGCTGTTAGATGCCAAATAACTCATGCGAATTTCAATTTGCCTGATTTGTTCTCTCTTTTGGGTTATTGCCTGTTCAAGGTTGGTCAATTCAGTCAAGCGGTGGCGTGTCTGCCTTAGCATCTCTTCAAGTTCGCGAACCCTGGCAAACCTAGCTTCCTTCTCTGTTAACTTCGACAGAGTTATCTTGCGTTCTGCATTAAGCATCTCCGCTGCCTGCTGAATGACCTTTTCCAAGTTACTCCTTTGCTCTTTCAAGGTAAGTAGCTTGCTTAACTTGCGGTTTAGGTCATCATTGAGCCTCTTCATTTCTAAGAAGTCAGCGTATCCTTTGTATATTGACTCTTTTTCTCCAAGAACTTGTTCATATTCAGCTATCCGCATTTGGTGTCCTTTAATCCTAGCCTGCCAGCGTTCCAGTTCATGTTTCACCTCATCTAAATGAGCCCTAGTATGTGATAACTGCTCTTTTTTGACTTCCAAAGCCTCTTTTTGTGCCCGCAGGCGAAGGATAATTGCCTCTTCGTCTCGCTTTCTCTGTTCTAGTTTGCTAATTTCCTGTTCTATCCTGTTGACTGTGGCTTCATAATCTGGTTTATGAATAAGCTGGAGACTGATTTCGGTGATAGTGCTCTGAAGAGTAGCTGCTTCAATTCTCCTCTCGGCAGCTAAGTCTTTGGCTCTCTTCTCGAGGGCATCGTAATGTGACAAGCCGAGAATATTAGCTAGAATCTCTTTGCGCTGCCCTGGGCGCTTAGTGCTAAATTCATCGGCGTGCCCTTGGCGTAGGAAAGCACTATTTTTAAACGTCTCGTAATCAAGGTTCAATAATTCAATTATTTTTTGCTGGGTCTCCTGTAAGGTGTTTCCCGAAATGGGCTTAAAAATTCCATCGAAGGCCAGCTGAAGTTCTAGCAGGGTATGTCCGGCACGTGACTGGCTGGACTTTCTAACATGCTTGCGGATGACCCGATATCGTTGGTCACCAGAAATGAATTCCAGCTCCACTTCTGCTTCGGACTGCCCCAGGTGAATGAGGTCATCATTGTTCTTAGCTCTGGATCTCCCCCACAGTGCCCAAGTTATGGCATCAAAAATCGCTGATTTACCATTTCCGTTATTGCCGCAAAGGCAGGCCACGTGCATGCTCTCAAAGGACAGTGAAGGTACACTATCCCGGTAACACATGAAGTTCCTGAGAGAGAGCTTGACAGGTATCATCTTGCTAACTAGCTGCTCAAATGTCTAGTTCGTCTTCATTGGGAATAATTTTTGCCGCCTCTTCTCGCTCTGGGCAAATTTCAATAAAATCGCAGTTCCAACAGAAAGGGTTTGGAGTGGCTGGGTAGACTCTCTCTGAGAGTATTCTGTCGACCAGAGCGGTTACGTGTAGGGTGGCTTGGTCTAACTCAGATATGGTCAATATGGCAGTTCGGAGCTTGCCAGCTTCTAAATAGAGATAAGAGGCTTTCCGAGGCGGCAGGGTTTGCTTCTTGGAAAGGATAAGAGCATAAATATAAAGCTGGATTTGGTTTATCTCAGCTGGCATCTTGCCTGTTTTGTAATCGATGATGTGCAAACTACCGTCAACTTCCTTATCCACCCGGTCTATCTTGCCTTGCAAGATTATATTATTAGTCAACTCTACTCGGTGGATATTTTCTACCATCAGAGGGGTGACCGAAATATCCTGATTCTGAACGAACCAATGCACCTGTTGTAGAGCCTTCTTGCCCCACAGTTTTTCCTCCTCTCTGTTAGCAAATCCTTTGCGGTTTCGACGCCATTTCTGTCGCAGAAGTTCTTCGATTTTGGAGAAATTTCGTTCGCTTACCGGAACAATTGAAAGAAAGTCTTTGAGTGTAGCATGAATATGGTCGCCCATAGTGAAATAGGGTCGCGGCTTTCTATAAATATCTCCAAGGCGCTCAAGATAATGAAACTTATATTGCCTTGGACACTGCTGGAACATGTTCAGCTTGAAGGGAGACGCTTCAAACATTTCGCAAAATGCTGCTTGTGATGCTGTATGATTTCCGTCTTGCTCTTTTTATTTTATCATAATTGACTGGACTGGCGGTCTCGGGCTCAAGTATTGTGGGCAATATATGTTGCAAGTACGAGTGAGAGGCTAAACGGGCGTCGAGCAGTCTCAGCAGTAAATGAAAAGTCAATGAGGTATTACAGACTCCCAGTCCAACTCGTTTTGTCTTTGAAAATGCCTGTGTGGGGGCTGTTATTAGGTAGTTCTGGTTATTCCGGTAACAGTTAGCTGATGGTTCTTGATTTGGACACCGGTTATGTCCAGGGGCATATCAGCTAGCTGTAGGCGTATCATGATGTTCAGAAGTTGTTCGACTCTTCTATCTATCGATTTGGGCAAAGGTAACTTACCTAAATTGAATTCTTGGATTATAACCTTAGGGTTATCGTCCACAATCTCAATTCGTCCCATGGTTGCTGTTTTAGCATCAACACCAGGCACATCTATCACAGCATAGATCAGAAAATAGCCATTGCCGAAGTTAATCCACATTTCCTTGGATGGCAGTTCGCCCTTGGCTCGAAGCTGAGTCAGTTTGGAGTTAGCTTCCTTCTCTGTTATCGTCAATGTCAACTCTCTCTCCTCATTTGCACTGATTGCTGCATCGATTTCTGCTTTGAGAGTCTCAAGCTTCTGGTCGAAACTTTGAGCAGCTTCTGGGCTGGGCAACACCTTTGTCATCCTTGATTCAACTGGCGGTGACAGAGAAAAGAGATAGTAACCTATGAGCAAAGCAACTATGACTAGGACTCCGATTAGCCCAATACCTGTGACTATACCTCTTATCAGGCTCATTTAGTTTCCTCCAGTGAGATGTTTGCATCTATTCCAAGTAATCTTTCAGTTTACGGCTTCGGCTGGGGTGGCGCAACTTGCGTAATGCTTTAGCCTCAATCTGTCGGATTCGCTCGCGAGTGACATTGAATTCTCTTCCTACTTCTTCTAGGGTTCGGGCTCGGCCGTCCTCCAGACCAAATCTTAGTAGTATAACCCTTCTTTCCCTGTCAGTGAGCTCGGAAAGTATTCTGTTTAACTGTGCCTTAAGCAGTTCTTGTGAGGCAACTTCTGCTGGCAGTGGTGTCGCCCGGTCTTCGATGAAATCGCCGAGGTGGCTGTCTTCCTCTTCGCCGATGGGCATTTCCAAAGATATGGGCATCTGAGATAGTTTTAGAATTTCTCTCACTCTATCTGAAGAGATTTCCATACCCTTGCCGATTTCTTCATAGCTTGGTTCTCGTCCGTATTCTTGGGCTAGGCGGCGATTGACTTTCAGCAACCTGTTGATGGTTTCCACCATATGCACTGGAATGCGGATAGTTCGAGCCTGGTCTGCTATGGCTCGGGGGATTGCTTGTCTGATCCACCAGGTAGCATAGGTACTGAATTTGTAACCTTTCCTATAT
>DTZC01000195.1 GCA_012961565.1 Dehalococcoidia bacterium | reverse complement strand
TTAGCCATCGGTGGTAAGACCTCCTTCCATTTAATTTTCGCTCTGGGATTCTTACCACCTTACTTTTTCACCAAGATTTTTCCACAAATTCTAAAATACAGCCGGAGGGCGTTTGCCTGAGATATGCGATGCTGCTATACTAACCACTGCTGTGGACTGCGAAATTATCATCGGGCTGGAAGTACACGCTCAACTGCTGACCAAGAGCAAGATGTTCTGTTCCTGCAGCGCTGAATACGCCAGTGCCCCACCCAACAGCCATGTCTGCCCTATCTGTCTGGGTATGCCCGGAGTCCTGCCTACCATCAACCAGAAGGCGATAGAATACACCGTGATGACGGCACTAGCTCTCAACTGCACCATCGCCGAATATGCCAAGTTCGACCGAAAGAATTACCCCTACCCCGATTTGATGAAGGGCTATCAAATATCCCAGTACGACGCACCCATCGGTCGGCATGGCTGGCTGCTGGTTGAGACAGACAGGCAAAAGAAGAAAATCGGGATAACACGTGTGCACCTCGAGGAGGATGTAGCCAAATTGACTCATTGCACCACGCCCGAGGGCGAAAGCTACAGTCTGGTAGACGTCAACCGCTCCGGAGTGCCCTTGATGGAAATCGTCAGCGAGCCAGACATCAGCTCGCCTGAAGAAGCCAGGCAGTACCTGATGAAACTGCGCTCCATTCTCCAATATCTGGGAGTATCAACCGGCAACATGGAGGAGGGCAGCTTCAGGTGTGATGCCAATATCAGCATCCGCCCCAGGGGCAGCACCGAATATCTACCCAAGGTAGAGGTCAAGAATATGAACAGCTTTAAAGCTGTGTACCGGGCTCTAGACTATGAAGCTAAACGGCAGCAGGAAGTGCTGGAAAAAGGTGGCAGGCTTGTCCAGGAAACACGTGGCTGGGTGGAGGCAAAGGGAGTAACCGTAAGCCAGCGGAGCAAAGAATTTGCTCATGACTACCGCTATTTTCCCGAACCTGACCTGCCGCCGCTGGTCTTTAGCAGAGCATGGGTGGAGGAGATAAGGTCACGTCTGCCCGAGCTGCCCGATACCAGGCGAGACCGCTTCATAACCCAGTACGGGCTACCACTGTACGATGCCGCCCTGCTTACCGACTCCAAAGCCATGGCTAACTACTTCGAGGACTGTGTCAAGTTGATGGCGGACTCGTCTGAAGCAGCCAATCTACACAGAAAGGCGAAGACAGTGAGTAACTGGCTGCTGGGGGATTTCAGCCGCATGCTCAATGCCACCAACACCAGCATTGAAAACACTAAAGTCACTCCCAGGCACCTGGTGGAAATGCTGGACTTAGCCGATAAAGGGATAATCAGCGGTCCAGCAGCTAAAGCTGTCTTTGAAGAGATGTTCCTCAGCGGTAAGAGGGCAAGTGACATCGTCACCGAGAGGGGGCTGAGTCAGATAACCGATAGCTCAGAAATAGAAAGGACAGTAGTCGAGGTGATAGCCAGCAACGCACAGGCTGTCTCCGATTACCAGGCAGGGAAGCAGCAAGCACTCGCCTTCCTCATCGGTCAGGTGATGAAAGCAACCAAAGGACGGGCAAACCCCAACATGGCAAGGGAAGTTCTCATGCACAAACTCGGAGGAAAACAGAATGTCTAATTATCTCCTTATCGCCCAAATTCTGGTAGCGGTAGTGCTGATCACTGTGATTTTACTTCAGGTGCGGGGTGGTGGACTTGGCGGTATATTCGGGCAGCCAGATGCCGTCTACCGAACACGCCGCGGTGTGGAAAAAACCCTGTTCCAGTTCACCATAATCCTGACCATTGTATTTGTGCTTCTGTCTATCTGGATTGTCCAGATTGCCTAGGCAGATGACTGCAGGAGGACATGACTGCGGTTATTACATTGACCACTGATTTCGGCAGCAGCGATGCTTATGTAGCCTGTATGAAAGGGGTAATCTTGAGCATAAATCCGAAGGCGGTTATTGTCGACATCTGCCACTCCATCGAGCCGCAGAATATCCGGCAAGCTGCCTTCATCCTGAGTACCGCCTACCAATACTTCCCCAGGGGCACAATCCACCTGGCCATAGTTGACCCCGGTGTCGGTAGCCAGCGGAAAGCCATAATCCTAAAAACGCCCTCTGCCTTTTTCCTAGCCCCAGATAACGGCGTACTGAGCTACATCGTTAACGAGCTGGATAGCCCAGCGGCAGAACCCGTCCCGCATGCTCTTAGCAGTCCCCAGCCGAGAGAACTTGTCCCCGGAACCGAAGCAATCGCCATCACCAACCCCGACTACTGGCACCATCCAGTGAGCGCCACCTTCCACGGGCGAGATATCTTCGCCCCGGTTGCTGCCCACCTATCCCTGGGCACACCTCTTCATAAGTTCGGGGACAAGATAGGCTGTATTCACATGTTTCCCGTGCCACGTCCATACCATGATGCCACGGGGGACTTGGTCGGCTGTATCCTCCATGTAGATAACTTCGGCAACCTGATTACCAACATCAGGAGCAGTGATTTGCCGGGCAAAGAAGTGACAGTCACCATCAGTAGCCAGGTTATACAGGGTGTGAGCCAGTTCTATGCCCAGAGAGAAGGGCTGGCAGCTATCATCGGCAGCAGCGGCTATGTGGAGATCTCACTGAAGAACGGTAACGCCGCAGCACTGCTGAAAGCTAAGGTGGGTGATGAAGTGAGGCTGAAGCGATAAAAGGTCTGCTGTTATTGTGAGCCAGGCGTGGTAAGTTTGCGATACACTGTGCATTAAGGGCTTGTGCCCACTTTGCCCCTCTAGGTATGGCAAAGAAAACACAGAGTTGCCACCATAGCCCGTGTCTCACAATGACGGAAAGGGGGATGAAATGGCACTAATGACACCAGAGCAGTTCGAACAGAGCCTGAGGAGGCTGAGACCGCGTATCTTTATGAACGGAAAAGAGGTTGAAGATGTTTTTCAGAACAAGAACACACGGACCGTGGTCGAGGCAAATAAAGCCAGCTATGCCTGGGCTCTAGACCCGGAATACAAAGATATTATGTCATATTACTCACCGCTGATTGATGAGACGGTGAATCGCTACACCCATGTCAGCGCCAGCATCGAAGACCTGGTAAAAAAGGCAGAAGCTGGCACCTTCACTGCCGAGATGCTGGGGACATGCATCTACCGCTGTGTTGGCTATGACGCCTTTCACTCGCTGGCAAGCACTACCTGGGAGATGGACAAAGAACTGGGTACTGAATACTACCCCCGGTTTATAGAATACTTGAAGATGGTGCAGAAGAATGACCTTTCAGTAGCTGGCGCTCTCACCGAACCCAGGGGCAAACGGAACAGAAAAACTCTGGAGTGGACAGACCCCTATCTCTCCCTGAAAGTGGTGGACAAGAATAAGGATGGTATCGTGGTGCGGGGAGCTAAGATAAACATCAGCGGTGCCTATGCCAGCCATGAGCTTGTGGTTCTGCCCCAGGCAGCTCATTTTGAAGGCGAGGAGGACTATGCTGTTGCCTTCGCCACACCCGTGGATGCCGAGGGGATTACCTTTGTCTGTCAGTACAGCCCGTATTCTGCAGAAAGAGACCAGGCTGACGACTTGGAAGAGCTGGGTAATCCCATATTCGGTCAGCGAGAGACATCTATGGTTGTCTTCGACAACGTATTGATTCCCTGGGAGCGTGTCTTCCACTGCGGCGAATACCAGTACTCCATCAGGTTTGTAACTCGGTTTGCTCGAACCCACCGTATGACCTGCGGCGGCACATGCAAGGTGGGCTTTATGAATCAGATTATCGGGGCAGCGAAGCTGATTCAGGAATACAAGGGACTGGAGAGGGCAGCTCACATCAACGATGAATTAATGGAAATGGTGGTGTTGAGAGAGACATGCCGTGCCTGTGGCATGGCTGCTGCACACAGGGGGGCTGAGGAGCCACCAGGCTCGGGTGTGTTCTTACCAGATGAGCTTATGGGCAATGTTGCCAAACTGAATGTTGCCAACGCCTTCTGGAGAGTGATGGCATTAGCCGGTGACATAGGCGGTGGACTGGTGGTCACGCTGCCCTCATTAAAGGAACTTAAAAACCCCGAGGTCAAGAACTACGTTGAAGAATTCTACAGCTTCGGCTCAGACGAGCCTACCGAGAATATTCTCAAAGTACATAAATTGCTGCAAAACTGGGCAGCCGGGCTGCATGGCGTGGGCACCTGGCACGGCGCTGGACCGATTATGGCTCAGAAGATTATGCTCCAAAGGGTCATTGACTATGAGCACGAAAAAGAGCTGGTCAAGCGGGCACTGAATCTCAAGGCAAAGAAAGGATAACAGCAGGGTTCTAAGCCCAGCAGCAAACTATCCAACCCTTCAGCGTCCAAAGTGCAGTACCTCTGGTTCTCCACAGACAGAACGAGTTTCCCCGTAGAAAACGGAGAAAACAAGGAGGAAAAAGACCAATGACGGATATTTTGTTGACCGAAAAAGAAATCCGATTTCGAGATGAGCTACGAGCCTTTATGGCTCGTGAGGTCGACTCCAGTCTGGTTGAACGCATGGACGGTGAACAGGAGGAATATCCTTATCAGTTCATCCGCAAGATAGGGCGTGGTGGCTACCTCGGAGTTTCCTTTCCCCAAGAGTATGGCGGCAGAGGCCTTAACTTTGTCTGTGAGATGCTGGCGAGTGAAGAAGCCGGTGCTCTGAGCACCGGGCTGGGCTGTGCTCGCGGTATGCCCACATACGTGGGCAGGCCAGTGTATGCTTACGGCTCAGAAGAGTTGAAACAGAAGTATTTGAAACCTACACTTCAAGGAAAGCTCATCTGTGCCGAAGCCTTCAGCGAACCGAATTACGGTTCAGACGTAGCTCATATCGAAACCAAGGCGGTGTGGGATGGTAATGCCTATGTCATTTCTGGAGCCAAGCGGTTCCAAGCAGGTGGTATGGGTGCCGACTGGTTTCTGGTCGTTGCTCGAACAGACCCCGGTGTTGAAGCACACAAAGGTCTGAGTGCCTTTATAGTCGAGCGTGGTATGGGTATTCGAGTCGAGGAACGATTTGAACTCCTGGGATTCCGCGGCATGGGTGTCTCTGACCTCTTTATCAAAGCGGCTAAGGTGCCCAAGCAGAACCTCATTGGAAATGAAGGCGATGGCTGGCATATCTTCCTGCACTCGCTTGAGGGTGAGAGGGTGCTCGAAGCCTCGAGTGCCGTGGGCAGTGCCAGGGAATGTATGAACATTGCCGTCAAATACGCCAATGAACGCACCGCCTTCGGCAAGAAAATACGGGAATATCAGGCAGTAAGTCACAAAATCGCCGACATGGCAGTAAACATCGACGCTGCCCGTCTGCTATTGATTAGAGTCGCCCGAATGATTGACAAGGGTTTCAAAGGACTCGACATCGCTGGTCCTGTTGCCGAAGCAAAACTGTTCGCCTCCGAGACTGCTTTTCGAATAGCCAGTGATAGCCTGCAAATACTAGGAGGTATCGGCTACACGAAGAAGTACCCGGTAGAACGCTACCTCAGGGACGTCCGGGTGATTATGATATACAATGGTCCCTCAGAAATAATGCGGGAGATAATTCAGAGACAGGTCTTCCGCCAGATGGCTGAACGGACACAGACAGGGGAGTGAAACAGATGTCGATTAGACTAACCACATTGAGCGAAAATACTGCCGGTAGGGTGGGAGTGCTGGCTGAGTGGGGATTAAGCGTCCTGGTGGAGATAAATGATTACAAAGTGCTCCTGGACACAGGGTTAGATATGTCAGCAGCCTACAATGCTGCCATCCTGGGAGTAGACCTGTCTACAATCGACAGGATTGTCATCAGCCATGGACATCGCGACCACACTGGCGGGCTGCAACGCGTACTCAGTGCCATCAGACGAAAAGTTGAAATCATCGCCCATCCAGATATCTGGGCTGCCAAGTACTCCCGCACTTTTAGCACCAAAGAGCAATACGCTGGAATACCCTTCAGCCGGGAAGCACTAGAAAGCCTGGGGGCTGTCTTCACATTCAGCACGCAGCCCGTCTGGCTTGCAGAAAACATCGTCACCAGCGGTGAAATCCCGATGCACACCGACTATGAGAAGGTTGACTCTGAGCTCTTTGTCAGGGAAGGTGGGCAATTCCACCCCGACCCATTGAGGGATGACCTGGCGCTTATCGTCAAGTCCGACAAAGGACTGGTGGTCATCTTGGGTTGTGGTCACAGAGGCATAATAAATACCCTATATCATGCCCGAGAAATAGCTGGTGAGGAACACATTCACATGGTCATCGGGGGCACACACCTTATCAATGCTTCCAGAGGGCAAATAGACCTCACAGTCACAGCACTCAAAGAGCTTGGTGTTGAGAAGATAGGAGTTTCACACTGCACTGGACTGCCAGCAGCAGCCATATTATTTCAGGAATTTGGCGGCGGTTTTTTCTTCAACAATACGGGGAGGATAATCACCATATAACCCTAAAGGTAGGCCAGCGGATGTCACCAGGCAAGAGTAGGCACACGATCAGGCTACTGCTTGTGCTGAGCATCCTGCTGGGACGACCATAGAGTGCGTTTCCATACCGTTCCTTTGGGTGTGTCCTCGAGAGTTATTCCCATATCAGCAAGGCGGCTCCGTATTCTGTCCGCAAGCTGCCACTGTTTGGCTTTTCGCAGCTCATCACGAACCTCAACTAGAAGTTCAACAAGAGGTGCAGCCTCAAGCGGTGGCTTTGCTGGTTCCTCCAGTGTAAGACCGAGGACTCCAGCCAGTTCAGCCAGCGTTCGCTGAGCCTCAGCTATATCACGACCTTCTTCCCGAGCCCGGTTAATCTCTCTGACCAGGTCAAAGAGCACAGCTATTGCTTGGGCTGTGTTGAAGTCATCGTCCATACTTTCGATGAACTTCTGTCTGAATGGCTCGCTATCAAGCGCCGGCTCTCCAGCAACATCTGCTCTCTCTTTAGCTGCCTGCCTCAGTCTTTCCATACCAGCCTCAGCTGCCCTCATCGACTCCTCACTATAAGTGAGAGGACTCCGGTAATGGGAACCAAGTATAAACAGTCGAATAGCATCAGGGCTATAGCGCTCCAGCGCCTGCTTCACAGTTATCAGATTGCCCAGGGACTTGCTCATCTTATCTTCGCCCAGTTGCAGCAATCCATTATGTAGCCAATACCTGACAAAGGGCACCACGCCGGTAAAGCCTTCCGACTGGGTTATCTCGTTCTCATGGTGGGGAAAAATGAGGTCTTGCCCTCCACCATGGATATCAAGGCTTTCCCCGAGATATTTCAATGCCATGGCACTGCATCTATATGCCACCCCGGTCTGCCCCCACCCCACGGGCTCTGCCAGAAAGGCTCGCCTGGCTTAGCCGCCTTCCACAAAGCAAAGTCCAGCGGATATTCTTTCTTACCCTCTTCGGCAGAGCCCCGAGCCAGCATGTCATCAATATTCTGATGGGACAGTTTGCCATACTCAGGAAAGCTCTTTACCCGGAAGTAGACACTGCCATCGGACTCATAAGCATACCCTTTAGAAATCAAGCCCTGTATCACCTCGATTATCTTCGCTATCTCCTCAGTTGCCTTGGGATAAAGATGGGCACGTTTGATATTCAGTGCATCCATGTCTTTGAAATACTCGTCTATATACTTCTCTGCCAGTTCCGATGCTGGTACTCCCAGTTCCTGTGCTCTATTTATTATCTTGTCATCGATATCAGTAAAATTCTGTACATGCTTCACCTTATAGCCTCTGAACTCCAAATAGCGCCTGATAACGTCGAATATTATGTAACTCATTGCATGTCCGATGTGACACTCGTCATAAACAGTTACACCGCAGACATACATGGACACGAAATCCCCCTGGGGGCGAAACTCCTCTTTTCTTCCCGACAGTGTGCTGAAGACTCTCATCTCTCTTTCTCCAATTGTGAATCGGAAGCAGACGCTCCAGTCGCCGAGCGCATAGCTCTCAGGGCTTCCTCCAGTTCAGCTACTCTCCTCTCTAAGCTCTCCAGTTTTTCCCAGACCGGGTCTGGTAGCTTCTCCACGGTATCAGTATCAGGATTGCGGATTTCAACCACTCTACCAGGCACACCAACAACTGTGGCATTAGCTGGCACCGAAGATATCACCACAGAGCCGGCACCCACTTTCACATTATCACCGATGTTAATCGCTCCAATGAGCTTGGCTCCGGCACCAACAACCACATTATTACCCAAAGTGGGATGGCGCTTTTTTCTCAACAAGCTAGTCCCGCCCAGTGTAACCCCCTGGTATAAGGCAACACCATCCTTGATTTCAGCCGTCTCGCCAATCACCACCCCCATCCCATGGTCGATAAAAAAACCCTCCCCAATCCTAGCCCCGGGGTGGATTTCAATCCCAGTGAGAAATCGGCTGATGTGTGAAATCAAGCGAGGGAGAAAAGGAATCCGCCAATTCCACAGGCTATGAGCCAAGCGGTGAAATTGCCTGGCATGAAATCCCGGGTAAGCAAAAATGACTTCCCAGACATTCCTGGCTGCAGGGTCATGCTCAAAGACCGCCTGTATGTCCCTCCGAATGCTCCTGATAAGCTTCACCAAATTATCCTCCTAGCGTCTTCAATCCATTTCTTCTTGCACCACAGCCACAGCATAAGCAGCTATCCCTTCGCCCCTACCAGCAAACCCCAGCCCCTCAGTGGTCGTCGCCTTGACCATCACCTGAGTTGAAGCAATCCGCAGAGTCTGGCTGATTCGACACCGCATATCCTCAATAAATGAGGATAGTCTGGGCTGCTCAGCAATTACAACCGCATCTATGTTACCAACTCTAAGACGCTTTCCTTTAAGCAGTCTATTGACCTCGGAGAGTAAGACCAGGCTCGAAATATCCTTATATCTGAGGTCCTGTGAAGGGAACTGAATGCCGATGTCTCTGAACCCGGCGGCACCAAGTAAAGCATCCATTATAGCATGGGTCAGTACATCACCATCACTGTGACCCGAGAGCCCCTTGTCAAACGGAACCTCAGTCCCACCCAGGACTAACCTGCGACCAGCAACCAGAGGATGAACATCATACCCGATTCCGACTCGCATCAGTCAGCATATTCCTCGCTAGTACTTCAGCCACTGCAAGGTCCTCGGGGGTGGTTATCTTAATATTATTGTAAGACCCCATATAGAGCTTAACTTTGTATCCCATCAACTCCACCAGGCTGGCATCATCGGTAGCATCTCTGGAAATTTGCTCGTGCGCCCTGGCTATTATATCAAAGCGAAAAATCTGAGGGGTTTGCACCATCCACAGGCCTTGGCGGTTAAGTGTCTCCCTGACCGTCAGATTATCATCACCCAGTTTAACAGTATCCTTCACCGGCACTGCTGCCACTGCTGCTCCTGTCAAATAGGCTGCCTCCAGCCCATCCCGAATCAACTCGAGTGTTAAGAAAGGGCGAGCAGCATCATGAACCAC
>DTZC01000194.1 GCA_012961565.1 Dehalococcoidia bacterium | reverse complement strand
TGTCTTGTCCGAAACGCTGACAATGGCACGCATGGTTTGCCTCCTCAAGCGAGTATTACCCGCTTGCTGCCTCTGCTTGGGATAACTTTACCAATTTTCTTGGCTTGAGGCAAGGCAGCAGTAACCTCGGCCGTTTGCTGGGGGGAGCAGATGATGACCATACCAATTCCCATGTTAAATACCCGGTACATTTCTGCCTCGCTGATCTTGCCTTGTTCCTGAATAAGCCTGAAGATAGCCGGGACATTCCAGGCATCCTTGCTGATGTGAGCGGCGAGGCTCCGGGGTAGAATCCTGGGTATGTTGCCCTCGAAGCTTCCCCCGGTGATATGGGCTAGTCCCTTAACTTTGTGCAGCAGTGGCTTGATTTCCTGGTAGTAGCAGCGGTGTGGCTCAAGGAGCTCCTCGCCCAGAGTTCGCTTCAGTCTTGGATGAAAGACCTGCAGTGAAGAGGAGTGGTTGTCTAGGTCAAGTACCTTACGCACCAGCGAGTAGCCATTGGTATGCAGTCCACTGGAGGGCAAGCCGAGGATAATATCTTCGGGAACGATGGTACTGCCGGTAAGCAGGTTTGCCTTTTCTACCACTCCAACTATGAAGCCGACGAGTTCGAAGTCACCGGGTTGATACACTCCGGGCATTTCAGCGGTCTCGCCACCGATAAGGGCGCAGTTAACGTCTTGGCACGCTTTGGCTATACCTCCGACCAGAGCCTCCACTCTTTCGGGTATAAGCTTGCCCATAGCGATATAGTCAAGAAAGAAAAGCGGGCTAGCGCCACAGGTGAGGATGTCATTAACGCAGTGGTTTACCAGGTCGATGCCAATTGTGTCGTATCGGTCTAGGAGGGAGGCGATTTTAAGTTTGGTGCCCACCCCATCGACACTTGACACAAGTACTGGCTCAGAATATGCCGGGAGCTGGAAGATGCTGCCGAAGAAGCCAACATCGCATAGGACACCAGGGGTCAAAGTGGGATGGGCGAGTCGCTTAATTAGCTCTTTGGCTCGATCGGCAGCTTTAATATCCACGCCAGCCCGGGCATAGGTCTCACGATCCGCCGAGTTCACTCAAGCTCCCTGAAGGTATAGCTTCTAGAGCTAGTTTGTCCATCTCTAGCTGCACCGGGATGGGATATTCTCCGGTAAAGCAAGCCAAGCAGAATATCTCTCTGGGCAAGCCTATGGATTCAATCAGTCCCTCGATACTTATGTAGCCCAAGGAATCAGCACCTATGGTGTCTCTGATTTCGTCTACAGTCTTGTGGGCAGCGATGAGTTCCCATCTGGTCGCCATGTCAACACCGAAGAAGCAGGGATGGCGGATGGGTGGGGAACAGATGCGCAGGTGTACCTCTCTGGCACCAGCCCGCTTCAGCATAGCCACCACCTTTGGGGTAGTGGTACCGCGGACGATGCTGTCATCGACAACCACCAACCTTTTGCCGGCAATCGTTTCCGACAGGGGATTGAATTTTAGCTTGACGCCCAGGTCTCTCAGTCTCTGGTCTGGTTCGATGAAGGTGCGCCCTACATAACGGTTCTTAATCAGTCCTTCGCAATATGGAATATCCGAGGCTATGGCGTATCCGATGCCAGCGGCAGTTGCCGAGTCAGGTACGCCCATCACCAGGTCTGCCTCAACGGGATATTCCCGTGCCAGTATTTTCCCCATAGCCTGGCGTGCCAGGTAGAGGAGTTTTCCCTGAATTATGCTGTCAGGACGGGCAAAATAGATATACTCGAAGATACACAGGGCTTTTCTATCGTTATTCTCGCTGAAGCTCTTGACTCCGTTTTTGTTAATAATTACTATTTCGCCGGGCTCGATTTCTCTGACGAACTGTGCGCCGATGTGGTCGAGGGCACAGCTTTCGGAAGCAATCACCCAGCCGCCATCGATAGTCCCCAGGCACAGTGGTCTTACACCCATGAGGTCACGCACTCCAATCAGCTTGTCCTTAGTCAGAATCACCAGTGAGTAAGCTCCTTGCAGGCGGCGCATAGTGTACTTTATTTTGTCTGCCAGACGGTGTTCCGGTGAAGAGATAGCGAGGTTGGCGATAACTTCAGAATCGGTAGTGGTGGTGAATTCGTATCCCATCTGGCAGAGCTCATCCCGAAGGAACTTAGCATTGATAATGTTGCCATTGTGTGCCAGGGCTATGGTTAGGGAATTATTTCTGGCAACTATGGGCTGAGCGTTGCCGGGACGGCTTGAACCGGTGGTAGAATAGCGGGTGTGCCCGATGGCGATGTGTCCTTCAAGTTCGGTCAATTCATCTTCGGTGAAAGCCTGGGAGACCAGCCCCATTGAGGTATGCAGGTAGATTCTCTTCCCATCGGCGGTAGCGATGCCGGCACTTTCTTGACCACGGTGCTGAAGTGCGTATAAACCGAAAAAGGTAACTCGGGCGACGTCTACTCCGGGCGCATAGATGCCGAATATACCGCAGCTTTCACGCATAACTACGCTTGCACCTTGATTATAAGCCTTTTGCTACAGTGAGGTCAATTAAAAGCGCATCTGAGATTGTTTGTGTAGCCGTAAGGCTTTGGCTAGGGGTTATTTTTGGTTGTAGCCCCGAGGCTTTTGCCCCGGGAACCCGACCCTAAAGGGTCGGAGCCTACATTGGTTGAGTTAAGACGTACTAGCAATGGGCTATTGCTCAATGCTGTTAGCGGATGGTCTGGAAGAGCTTTGTTCTCATCCAGTCTATAGTTGTAGTTACTGCCTTTTCTTCAAGGCGTAGCCTGTGTCCGGCACCAGGGATTATTAAGAGCTCTTTGGGTTCGCCAGCTTTGTGGAATAAGCTGTGGGCATGTGCCAGGGGTACCAGGTCGTCTCTTTCGCCATGAATTAGCAGGATGGGGCGGGGAGATATTCTCTTTATCCAGCGAATCGGTGCCGTAATATCGAAGCCGTCCAGCCATTCATCGATGGAGGCAGGGAAATCGTCATCTTTTATCACGCCGATACTGCGGAAATGGTCAATGGTAGCACGGACTCGCTGCTTATCAGCCAGAAAGCTGAAGTCAGCAGGGCAGGCAAAGGTGGCTATGCACGATACTCTATGGTCGCTGGCGGCAACATAGACGCTCACCGCAGCACCGGCGCTGGAACCGAGGAGACCGAGATGCGATTTATCTACCTCTTCCATGCTGACCAGGTGGTCTATGGCGGCTTTCAGGTCCCGTATCCAGCCCCGGATGTCCAGATTGCCCTCAGCCTCTCCCGTTCCCCGGAAGTTGAAAATCATGGTGACGAAGCCGGCAGCGGAGAACCTTTCAGCCAATCCCGGGTAGCCTCTATCGCCAGGACTGGGCTGTTGTCCGGAGGGGATGCCGTGACACAGGCATAATGCCGGGGAAGCCGCTTTTGCCTGTTGTGGCAGGTAGACCTGAGCCGGGAGACGCAAGTTGTCCACGGTAAGCCAAAACTCTCTTTTCCTAATAGCCATGACTCTAAAGGTCGTGGCAGCGGAGCTTGAGCCCCGCTGCAGCATTTTTATTGCACCATGTGGCTCAGCACCAAAGATATGAGAAATTCCCGGTTACCCTCGGCGCCCAGTATGGGTGAGGGAGTCAAACCGCGTAATCTCAGGTTGTGGTCAACTGCCCAGGTGATGAAACGACCCAGGACCCGGGCGTGCACCTTTGGGTCTTTGATGATGCCACCTTTGCCCACCTCGGTTCTTTTTGCCTCAAACTGTGGCTTAAACAGCACGATTATGTAGCCGGGCGCTGCTAGGTGACCTATCAAGTTGGGCAGCACCTTGGTAACTGAGATGAAGGACAAATCTATGGTCACCATGTTGACTTTCTCTGGTAGGTGAAAGGGGTAGCGGGCATTTACTCTTTCCATAATGACCACTCTGGGGTCCTGCCTCAGCCTGTAGTCGAGCTGACCATAGCCGACATCTATGGCATAGACACGTTTGGCGCCGCGCTGCAGCAGACAGTCGGTGAAGCCACCGGCGGAGGCGCCGATGTCCATGGCTATAAGAGAAGCGATATCTAGCTTGAATTCATCCAGGGCATGAGCCAGCTTGATGCCGCCGCGGCTGACGTAGGGCAGTCTTTCGGCTATCTCAAGGCTGGCATTTTCATCAACTAGACTGCCTGGCTTGGTGACTACCTTGCCCGACACACTCACTTCGCCCGCCATGACCATGGCTCTAGCCTGGCTCTTGGTTTCAGCCAGCGCTCTCATCACCAGCAGGTTGTCCAGACGGTGCTTGGGCATATCTACTCTGCGAGAGACAAGGTTTAGCCCCACCCTAGCAGGTCAAGAAGGTAAGCTTGAGGGCTGTCCTGATTATAGACGAGTACCGGCGGGCTTTCAACAGGGCACCCTCTGCGCTCTTTGCCTCCGGGCTGGTAGAAAGGCTTGTTGTTCCCTGCGATGCACTTGTGGTAAATTGTGGCTGGAATAAGGTGAAAGGAGGTACCTGCAGATGGAGCCCAGAAGGGAGTGGCAACGCCAGTTGACTATTCTCATAATATCTTTTCTTGGTGGTTATCTTGGCTTGGACCGCTTTTACCGAGGAGAAGTGGGCTGGGGCATTATAAAGTTAATAACGCTGGGGGGCTTGGGAATCTGGTATTTAGTCGATGTGGTCATCGCCAGTTATAGGTTGGGGAGACTCAGTTAGATATTCGCACCGGCGACAGTGCTGGGTCAGGCTTTTCCTGCCACAAACTGGTTGATAGCCCTAGGCTTGCAGCAGAAAGAACCTTTCTGATTTCGGTGAGGGTCTTTTCTTACCTTGGTTTACCGCACTTTCCTGATAGCAAATCGTTCATAGAAGCCTGACTTTGGACCGGTCAACCTGTTCCGCTTTAGACAGCGGTCGGCTTTGCCCCCAAATTACGGGTGAAGCCGGGTTGTGCTGGAGATACCGCTGTTTTGCCAGTGTTAAGTCTCGCGTGGCATAGCAGTAAGGGCATCCGTGTAAGCAGGTGTCGTTAATGCCGATATCTTTGCTGACTACGCAGAGACATGTGGCTCGCTGTCCTGGGTCTTTATTCCGGTCTACTTCGATTGACCAAATCCTGCTAATCAGTTCACCGTCGATGCAGCGCCCGGGTGGAACCCCGATGCCGGAATAATCGTGCTGTTCGGCACAGGTCAGAACCTCGAGACCATTGTGTTTAGCTATCCGTGCTATTTGGGCAAGTAGATTCGAGATTTCAGTAGTATGCATATTCCGGCTAAATTTGATACCTTTGCCTTCGAGAACCGACAGCCTGCGGTCAGTCTTCTGGTAGTAGTTGACCAGGCTGACCATCACGCGCTTGGTGTATCCCTTGAGGGACTGGGCTATGTATGAGAACTTTTCCACATGAAAGGAAGCTGGAGTCAGGTTGGAGATTATTATCGGGTCGTAGCGCCATATGACACGGAGCGGCTGCAAACGGCTGCTTAATTCTCGAAAGATGTCCAGCCTGTCCTCCAGTGTCGGTATCCGCGGTTCTAGGATTTTGGGGTAGTCGTTAACCGTGAACTGAAAGTAGTATCTGAACCCTCGTTCGTCCAGTTCGTGGAGGTATTTCAGCAGGGGACGAGGGTTTTTTGACCAGAACACTATGGCGGATACATCCTGTGCCTTCAATGACACGTAGGAAAGCTGGTTATAGTTGAACGGGTTTGGCACTTGACACCAGCCAGCTCTAATTCTGTTGATAAACCATTCAGTATAGAAGGCAGGAATATCTGTCCTTCTGCTTGCCGATACTATCATCGCAGCCACCGGTATCATGCCGTTTATTCAGATGGAAGACTATCTGCAGGAGGTTGTCAATCAGGAGTTCACGTCTGGCTGGGTGGCAATCCTGAACTTGGGCAGGGTAAACTCCTCGGTGATATCCTCCCACACAACCTCGACCGGCATATCGCATTTCACCTCCCGGGGGTTGCAGCCGACTATGTTACTCAAAAGGTGTGGTCCCTCTTCGAGTTCGATGATGGCGGTTATATATGGGAGGTCTTCTCTGAACGACTCGTGAAAAGCCTGATGATAGACAGCGAAGGTGTAGACCCTTCCTCTGCCGCTGGCGACTATCCACTCCGTATCCTGTGAGTGGCACCGTGGGCAGATGATGGATGGTGGCCAGCGGACGTACTGGCAGTCCCGGCACTTCTGGAATCGCAGCTGGTGCTGCTTACAGCCATCCCAGAATGGCTTGGTATCTGCATTTGGCTGGGGTAAAGGCTTACGGTATGTCATCTGTGACTAAAACCTCCTTAGAATGGTACAGCAGTGGGTCTGGAATGTGGCACCGTTATCGCTGCACAGGATTATCTCGGGCTCCCTGGTACCTGTTCTGGCCCCCAGTTGTCTGTCTCCACAGCGTCCCATTAGCTGCATGACCGCCTCGGTTAGCGGTGTCATGCCCATAAAATAAGCCTCGGCGAGCAATCCACCGGAGGTATTGACAGGTAGTCTGCCGCCGGGTGCAATTGTGCCGTCTTTGAACCAGTCGAGCCCCTCGCCCGGTCTGAAGAAACCGTAGTCCTGTAGGGTAAGCTCTACAGTGTAGGTGAAGCAATCATAAATCTCGCAGGCATCGATATCGTCGAGGGTGATTCCTGCCATTTTGAACGCTATCTCACCGGCTATCTTGGCACCGCTGGGTCCAGCCATCCAGGTGGACTGGTCGATGTAAGATGACGGGTTGTGCTGACCGATTCCCATGATGACTACAGGAGGGCGTCTCAGGTCCCGGGCTCGCTCGACTGAAGTCACCACATAGGCTCGTCCACCATCGCTGATAAGACAGCAGTCAGGGACTCTGAAAGGTTCCACCACCCATTTGGAGTTGTAATAGTCCTCATAGGTCAGCGGACGGTTGTGGAAATAGGCTTTGGGGTTGAGGTTAGCCCACTTGCGCTGTCCGACTGCGATTTCTTTCCAGGTTTCAGGTCCGGTGCGGAAAGTGTACATAGCCCGTTGCGCTGCCATAGCGTATTCGGCAGGGTAACCGATTTGCCCGAATACGGCTTTGTCCGGGTCTATATCATCAATCAGACGCTGGCTGGAAAGGGCATTGTCCGCGTAGGCGATGACCACATAACTGCACAGTCCAGCTTCGAGGACTCCTAGTGCATGATAAAGGTGGGAGCGGGCACAGTTAGCTTCCTGGCTCAGGTATTTCGGGGATAAACCCAGACACTGAGCTGTAACATAGGGCGTCACCTCTCTTTCTCCCCGGGCTGGCTGAAAGTAGCGGTAACAGATTAGACCGTCGATGTCCTCTTTTTTCAAACCGGCATCTTTGATGGCGTTGGCACAAGCTTCGACATAGAAGCTCAGTGCTGTTCTATTGGGGACACGACCTTGCTCGGTGTAGCCTATGCCCACGATGGCGTACTTGTCCTTCAAGTTCATCGACACAACTTGCCTCCTGTCTTATCTCTTTTGCTCCCAGACCTCTTGGATGCCTTGGGGGCTCATCGGTGTCTCCATTTTACGCCTGTGATTGTTTACCAGCAAGTGAGAAGATGGCGGGACTGCTCAACCGGTCTATATGGTGGGGTGGAGTCATTGCTCGGGTGGGCATTACTCTTCACCACGTCGGGTCACCAATGACCACAGGGCTTGTAACGGTTTCAGCTTGATGAAAGGCGGTGATACCTCCAGTTGCATCTTTTCGGGGACAGGGAACATGTTTATCCTGTCCACTTCGGCTTTGAGACTGTCTATGTCCTCCTGGCTGTTACCTGACAGAATGTCATCGATTTTTTGTGTCATCTCCCAGCCCGCTCTGATGCGTTGCTGGCTTAATTCAGCCGTCTGGGGTGAGATGATGCCATGTTTGAGCTTTACCTGGTTAAGACGCAGTATGGCTTCATAGGCGGTGTCAACTAGCTGCTGGCGGCTCATCCATTTCGTCTCATAGTTCAGGGAGTATTTCCAGCTTGGTGCTGCCAGTGCCTGGCGATGCTCCTCCAGTGTTCGAAACAGGACGTGGTAGCCGTATGGCTCGGGATGCTCAAAGGCGAGGCTACCGGGGTCAAGAAAGGGCGCCAGCGGTGCGATAAACAGACAGAGGCGCTTGTCTCGGTTAAACTTCTGTAATAGATAATCGCAGTAGTCCACAGTGTCCATCACCGAACTCGGGGTCTGTCTTGGCAGTCCAATCATGAAGAAAACGTCTAACCGTGCACATCCGACATCGAGGGCATCGCTCAGGGTCTGCTCCAGCTCCTCGTTGGAGTAGGCTCTGCCGCTGATTCTTCTTATCTCAGGGTCGTGGGACTCGGGAGAGAGTTCCAGGCAGAAGTTGGGACAAGCCAGGCTCATCTGCTGCAGCAGGTCTCTTGGTGCTGGGTAAAATAGCTCCAGGATGAACTGGTTGCACACCTGGCTCTTGCCGAGCAAATCGAGGAGTCGGCTGGCATATCCATTTCCCGGCTGGCGGAGGTCGCCCAGTATGAAGATAGGACCGTTGCTGAACTGTGAAATCTGCTTTACGTCTCTGACCACCGCTTCTGCAGAGCGGAATGCTGGTTGGTTCCGGTTATAGCATTCCTTGAAGGCGGTAGCCGAGCCCCCGCAGATGATGCAGTTCTCGGTACAGCCA